>NZ_JARESU010000010.1:0-178108 GCF_046027075.1 Paraburkholderia sp. RL18-085-BIA-A
GGTTGATAATTTATCTTATGTCAAATCAAGTCCGCACAGTTCACGCCGGCCGCCGCCCCTTGGCGGTTTATTTCGCTGGCGCTGTACGCCCTCGGTAATTACGATCACCATCGCCGGGCAATCGTGAATGCGGCATCGTCCTGAACCCGACTTTCGTCAGCGTTCCACCATCCTTGCTCTGCGGTCGCCAACCTTTGAACAGAATTTGTGGGCCAAAAAAATGGTTCCCGTCTTCGGCTGAACACTTTTCCCTACATTGGCGGGCAATTGAACAAGATTGCTATACGTCTGCGGTCATGTAGCCACAATTGCCCGGTTGTCGGTCCATAGTCGCCACCGGCTAACCACAATTGCATGGCAGAAATCCTGCTATTGCTGGTCGTCGTATCCGCTCGATCACAGCGTGTATCGATGTGATCACAGCTGCACAGCTAGAGGCGACCCACTGGGCACCACTGGGCACCTACAGGCGGACATAAGGTTGCGACAACGCCTTCGAGGACCTGATGAGGTCCGCGAGCATTAACGCGCGCTTATCCGGTTCCGTGTCCCGGCTTGTCATGAAGCAGAGTGCAGCGACAGGGAGACCCGTGCGGTCGCGTATAGGCGCCGCCATGCAGAGTCGAAAGGTATTGGACAGACCCTCCGTGCAACAGTACCCCTGCTCCGCGGCCCGTTCGACATCGGCAAGAAAGTCCTGAAAGTCGACGCTTTTGCCGTTGTCGAGGATAAAGTCTTCGTCCGGGATCAAGCTGCGAATTTCCTCCGCCCGCATATGGGCGAGCAGCAGGCGGCCCGAAGCGGTCCACGGAATCGGCACCTTCACGCCGATGTCGGAACTGATATTGAATGGTCGCGAGCTGTTCTCCGACAGGACCACGGTGTACTTGTTGCCTTCGAGCATACACAACTGCGCGGTTTCGTCGTGCGTCCGAACGAGCGCGAGGATCGCCTGGTGGGCCCGGCTGATCAGATCGTTATGGACGGCATAGTCGGAGCCGTAATAATGCATCTCTCGGCCGAAAAACACGCTCCCGTCGGCCGTTGTCTCGAGCCATCCGGCTTCGGAGAGCATGGTGACCAGTTCGTAGATACTTGAGCGTGGCGCGCCGGTCGCATCAATCAGTTCGCGCATCGTCATCGGCCGCCGCGCGATATGCAACTGCTTGAGAATGCCGATGACGCGGTCGACTCCCCTAGCCCTCGATGATTCTGGTGCAGACATTCCTTCAACTCCGTCGGCGATAGGGATCACCGTTTATTTTTTGGGTGACGCGAGTTTAGCGCGTAGAGGGCGGTGCTTTGCCACCCCGCGGCCCGGAGAAGCCTGACGCCCTTCCTGGGAGCTCAATGATCGAGCACACGATGCAGGAACTGGCGCGTACGTTCATTCTGCGGGCTCACGAAAATCTGCTCGGGGACGCCCTGCTCCGCGATCACACCCTTATCCATGAACACGACGCGGTCGGCGGTCTTGCGCGCGAAGCCCATCTCGTGTGTGACAACGACCATGGTCATGCCATCGCGCGCCAGTCCACGCATGACTTCGGTCACCTCACCGACGAGTTCCGGATCGAGGGCGGACGTGGCTTCGTCGAAGAACATGATGCCTGGCTCGACGGCCAACGCTCTTGCGATCGCGACACGCTGCTGTTGCCCGCCCGAGAGCTGGCTTGGGTAGTGCTCGGCGCGATCGGCAAGGCCCACCCGGTCCAGCGCGTCCATCGCACGCTTCTTTGCGTCCGCTGCGCTCATCTTTCGCGCCTTGATCAGCGCGAGCGTGACATTGCCAAGCGCGCTCTTGTGCGGAAACAGGTTGAACTGCTGGAACACCATGCCCACATGACCGCGGATTTCCTTCGCCCGGCGCGCATCGTGAAGCGGCACCTGGTTGACCCAGACTTCGCCCGCGTCGGCTGTTTCCAGACCGCTCATGATGCGCAGCACCGTGCTTTTTCCAGAGCCCGACGCGCCGATCAGCACGAGCACTTCGCCGGGCCGCACATCGAGGTTGATCTCCTTCAGGACCTGCGTAGCGCCGAACGACTTGCTGACGCCGGTGAGGTTGATGATGGGCTTCGACGTAGTGACAGTGGTCATGAAAGCAGGCTCCTTCTTCGGTCATGGTGGCGCACCCACTGCGACAGTGGAAAGCACACGATGAAATAAAGCACGGCAACGAGTCCATAGATTTCCACCGGTTTGCCGACCCGGTCGACGATGGCCTGGCCACCATGCATCAATTCCGACATGCCGATCATGCTGACGATCGACGTGTCCTTGATAAGCGATAAATACTGGCCGACGAGCGGCGGCATCACGATTTTTCCGGTCTGCGGCAGGATCACCGAAAAGAAAGCCTGGGTCTTGCTGAGCCCGAGGATCTGCGACACTTCCCACTGGCCTTTCGGAACGGCTTCGATGCCTGAGCGGAACACCTCGGCGATATAGGCGCCCTGATAGACGCTCAAGCCTACGACACCCGCCGCGAATACATCGATCGCGTAGCCGAAGTACGAGACGCCGAAATAGATGAACATCAGCGTGATCAGCACCGGCGTGCCGCGAAACAGTTCGGTATAGAGCCTCGCGATGCGCGGCGTGCCCCATGGCCCGAATGAGCGCAATACGGCTGCCAGCAGGCCGATCAGCGTTCCACCCACGATCGACGCCGCAGACAGAAGCAGTGTCGCCAGCAGTCCCTGAAACAGGATTGCCAGGCTGGTCATTAACAATTCGCTCGACATGTTCGGTCTCCGGTTTGAGCGCTCAGGTGCGATCGGCCTGTCGTGCGACAAGGAACGGCCGGCGCCTGGGTTTCTTCATGACGAGCGGCGGATGAAAGACACGCACGCCGATCTGGCCCGCCAGCCACGACAGCAGGTTGCTCAGAAACAGATAGGCAATCAGCGTGATCGAGAACGTCTGGATATAGAGCAGCGTGCGCGCGTTGATCACCGTCGCCGTTCCGCTTAATTCCGGCAGCGCGATCGCCGACAGGAGCGACGTGCCCAGCAACAGCTGAATCAGGTTGTTGACGATGGCCGGATAGACGGCGCGCGCAGCCTGCGGCAGAACCACTTCGATGAAGATCTGCGAACGTTCCAGACCAAGGATAGAAGCCGCCTCAAGCTGACCGCGCGGCACGGACTGAATACCCGCGCGAAACACCTCGGCCAGATACGCACCCACGTTCACCCCTAACGCAATGACGCCGGCCGTATACGCATTAAGCGTGATGCCGAGCGATGGCAACCCGAAGAACACGATAAAGATCTGCAGCAGTACCGGCGTATTGCGGATCGCTTCGATATACACCCTCGCAATCGCCTGCAGCAGCCCGACGCGCGATGAGCTTGCGAGTGCGGTGAGCAGGCCGAGCAGCATCGCGAGGACGAAGGCCAGCAGCGTGACCTGGAGCGTCAGCCACGACGCGCGGACGAAATCGTTCCAATAACCCGCAAGGGTCATCCATTCATAGCTCATGGTTCCTCCGTCGATCGAGCCGCGCAGTACTAGCGGGCTTCAGTACTGCGGATTCAGCGGGAAGCGCGGCTCGGCGCCGAACCACTTCTTGTACAGCTGCGCGTTCTGCTTCGATGCATTGACCTGGAACAGGAACAGGTTCAGGTAGTTGAGCCAAACCTGATCTCCTGCCTTCACGCCGAATGCGTTGTATTCGAGCGGAACCAGCGCTTCGTTGGTGACGGTCAGATCCGGATCGAGCGATGCCTGATAGGCGAGAAAGTTGTTGTCCTCGATCATCGCATCGGCCTGGCCCTGCTTGACGGCGAGGATCGCGGCCTGCGAGCTGTCGAATTCCTGAATCTTGACCTTCATGTTCAGCGAGCGCACCTCGTCGCCGTTCGTCGAGCCCTTGACCGTCGCAATCGTGCGATCCGACATGTCGTTGATGGACTTGATGCCGCTGCTCTTCTTGACCAGAAGCGCCTCACTTGCGACCACGTAAGGATTCGTGAAGGCGATTTCCTTCGCTCGCTCCAGGTTGCGGGTGAAGTTGCAGAACACTACGTCAACCTTGCTGGTTTGCAGGTTCGGAATGCGGTTGGCGCTCGTCGTATTCACGACTTCGAGCTTGACGCCCATCTGCTTCGCCAGTTCTTTGGCCAGGTCGACGTCGTAGCCGTCAGGTTGGCCGTCCTTGTTGTAGAAGCCGAACGGCGCAAAAGTCAAACAATCGCCCACTCGCAGCGTGCCCCGTTGCAGGACCTGCTTCAGCGTCGAATCAACCGCGGCGCCTTGTTCTGGCGGGGCGACCTTGGTGCAGCCGGCGAGCATGAGCACACCGGCTACCGCGAACAGACAAGTGAATTTTGCGCTTTCCCTGACAAATCTCATTTTTCGATCCCGATCCTGGTGTGATGAGAACTCCGGGTGTGGAGGAAACGGCGATCAACATGGCCTTCCCGGCATGCTCCGATCGATGATCGAACTAATCGCACGCTTATATTCTGCCGTCCGATATACCGGATTTATGTCCGACACAGCAGATGGATGGAAGTGTTTCACGGGAAAAAAATAGTTGCAATGGGGTATACGCGGACGCGAGTCGGGTATCTCGCGAGATGCACGTTGCTTTCAATTCGGAAACATTGATGCAGCTTGCTGGATGCTCCGCAGTCAAACAGCACAGTCATTGATGCTGCTTCGCAACTTCTTCTATCAATATGGAATGCAAATTGTTTTTTTCACTGCACGCGACGCAGACGAAAGATGCGTCGATACGGCGGTAACCAGGAGAAGCCGCGGCTTTGCCGCCGGCTTACACTCCTCGCCCGCTCCCGCATGATCGTGGATGTCCACGATCATGCGGGAGCCGACGTCTGAACGTCCCATTGACGATACCGGCGAATGGCCCTTCGTGGCCCGGTCACTGCCTGATTGAGTTTGCGTAATAGGAGCCGCTCGAAGGGCATCCGTAAAGAGTTTGGCGCGATGATCTGGCCATACTATTTTGAGCGCCAATGGTTCTCGAGGTAGCCAAGGTATCCGTTCGCTCAAGGGCAATATGGCAGTCGTGATGCTCGCGGCGGTCCTGCCCTTTGTCTAGTGCGCAAACTCGCTCCCCGGTGGCTGCAGGCGCGCACGCTGTGGACGGTGTTCGGCGCTGGCGCAGCTTTCCAACTGCACGGCGGCTGTCAGAGCATCATGAATTCCGGCTGGTTCATCGAAGGTCTCGTTTCCCAGACCCTTGTCGTCCACATGCTGCGCACGCGCAGAATTCCGTTCATCCAGAGTACCGCGTCGCTTCCGGTGCTGCTGTCGACATCGGTTGCAATCTTCGTGGGCTGCTGGTTGCCGTTTTCTCCACTGGCCGAGGCATTGGGCATTAATTCGCTGGATCACAGCTACTGGCTCTGGCTCGTCGCAACAATGCTCGGCTACATGATGCTCACGCAGGTTGTGAAGAAGCTGTATATCCGCCGTTACGGCCAGTGGTATTAAGCCGAGTGAAATTGCGCGTCGGACGGGGTTCGATCCTGCGCGCAATGGTTTCGGTCAGCCTTGACACATGGGGAGTGAGCGCCGTTTGTCGATGGTGTTCCGGATGACGGGGCTCCTCACTACGTCATATCGCGTGCACCCGCCCCTCGCCACGCACCTTTGCGTGCAGCGCCAGATGCGCACGACCTGTTCATTTTTTCAACCGGTTCACAACATGTCCGCAAAACAGAACAAGCTTTTCACCATCCCGTCTGCCACCGCCGCCACGCTCGCGTCCTTAGCGCGAACGCCCACGCGCAGAGCAGCGTCACGCTGTATGGCGACCTTGATACGGGGCTCGCGTATGTGAGTAACGTCGGCGGCAACGCGCGGTACAAGGCCACCGCCGGACTAATCGACGGGAGCTACCGGGGGCCTGCAGGGATCCGAAGACCTGGGCGGCGGCAAGGCGATCCTTCAACTGGAGCACGGTTCTTCATTCGATTCATTTTTCATGGGGCGACAGTACCGCCCGGACCGCGTGTCCGGACGGAGGCTGGCGTCTGCACGATGTGTAGCTCCCGGGTGCGCAGCGGAAGCGAAAACTGTTCGTCGGTGAGCCTTTGCCTGACCTGACGGGCGAGGTCCCAGCGCATGTCCCAGAACACGTCGACAGGGGACCAGACACGGATATTCAGCACTGCCGTGCTGTCATCGAAGCGCATCACCATCACTTGGGGCGCGGGATCCGTAAGCGCGCGCGGATCGGCAGTGACAAGCGCGCACAGTGTCTCCAGCGCCCGGTTCACATCGTCACGAGCCGCGACTTCCACTTCGAGGTCGAGACGCCGGTTGGGATTGCGGCTGTAATTGCGGATCGCGTTGCTCCACAGCAGGCTGTTCGGTACATACTCGCAGATACCGTCTGGCTTCGTAAGACGCGTCATGAACAGGCTGACTTCCTGGACGGTACCCGCGACGGTCCCCGCGCTGGCATCGATGTAGTCGCCTGCCTTGAACGGCCGCAGCAGCAACAGCATGATCCCCGCCGCGATATTCTGCAGCGTGCCCTGCAGGGCGAGACCGATCGCGAGGCCGGCCGCGCCAAGCACGGCAATGATGCTCGCGGTCTGGATACCGAGTTGCGAGAGTGCAGCGACGATCGCAACAATACGGATGCCCCACAGGCTGCTGTCGAACAGGATCGGACGCAGTGTGGCATCGATGCGCGACTGCCGCGTGAGCAGGACGTCGAGGCCGTGTGACACGCGGCGCGACAGGCTCCAGCCGATCCACAGGATCAGGGCTGCGGCACACAGATGCACCGCAAAAGTGGCCAAGGCATCCTGGAGGAAGCTGGGCTGGCCGGGGGGAGTGTGATCGAGGAGACTGCTCACCCATGAACGACTCGATTCGAGATATTTTTCCACCATGCAACTCCTTCTTTGTCCCGTCAATGTTGCTCCAGGTCCGCGCCCGCGCGTTACCGGATTGTCAGGCGGCGGACGCTCTCGCGTCCTGCCGTTTCGCTGTGCCAGATGGCAGCATGACGCCCCGCCCCTGGAAGGCGAAGTACCGAGGGAATCTCAGTATTGCTCGACTACGTATTGCTCGACTACGTATAACTGCAAACCGCCGGCTTGGCATGTCCTTTCATCTCACCTGCTTTATCCGGATGCATTCGGAAAGCGATGCAGCTCCAGATGACCGTCCAACATTGGCACCAGAATAGGCTCTGTCGCAATAACGCGGTCCGTTATGATGTACGGAACAAGATGAACGACACAAAACTCGATGAAGACGTTGAGTCCCGCGGTGACCCGAGTGCTCAAGCGCCTGCATTATCCGCTCGATGTGATCCTAACTTGCGTTCGCTGGTATGTGGCCTATCCGCTGAGCCTGCGGCAGCTCGAAGAAATGATGGCCGAACGTGGCATTGACGTCGATCATTCGACGGTCCACCGCTGGGCCATCAAGCTGTTGCCGGTGCTGGGGAAAGCGTTTCGCTGCCGCAAACGGCCCGTTGGTAAGAGCAGGCGGATGGACGAGACGTACATCCGCGTCAGGGGCGAATGGCGCTATCTTTACCGAGCCGTTGACAAGGAAGGCCATACCATTGACTTTCTGCTACGCGCCCATCGGGACAAGATTGCAGCCCGGCGCTACTTTGAGAAATCGATCGCTCAGAATGGCGTGCCCGAGACAGTGACCATCGACAAAAGCGGCGCCAATCTTGCCGCACTCGAAGCCATCAATGACGATCGCGAAATGCCCATCAGAATCCGTCAGTCAAAATATCTCAATAACCTCGTCGAGCAGGACCATCGTGCGATCAAGCGACGCACGCGACCCATGCTGGGGTTCAAGTCTTTTCGCTGTGCCCGGATTCTTCTTGGCGGAATTGAACTCATGCATATGATTGCCAAAGGACAAGTGAAGTGCTCTCACCGAATCCATCCGTCTGCCGCCGATCAATTCTACGATTTGGCAACATAAGTACTGCTTTGCATAGCGAGAGAATTTTCTTCGCGCGTCTTACCGCGACAAAACCACGCTTTTTGCCGGTGAGCCGAAATAAACGCGTTAGCAAAATAAACGAACATTCGAGGGTGCGCGCGTTGCTGAAACACGACGCCTAAAAAGGCGTCCGCAAGCACCGTTTTGCCTTGTTCGCAGGCCAGATTTTTATCTTACATTAGCGTAATCTATGGACACAATTAGCGGTTTTGGCGGACTTCAACAGCTGCCCGGCGGCGGATGGCCGATCGGCGTGCACACACCTCCGAAGGACGCATTTTTCCGAGGAACGCGGACTTCATATGGCGCGCGAAGCGATTTTCGGCCATATGTTCGCAAAACTGCTCGGAATAGAGGTTGAAACCGCGGGTGTTCCGAGTTCAAGGACAGTGACGGAGGTTTGACACTTGCCTTAGTCCCAAAATGGGACTAAGATGCACCGATGCGAATCATTGCGAAAAAAGTCCTCCTGGCATTCTGCGACAAGCATCCGATCGCGCGGCAGTCGCTGCTGGCATGGCATGAGGAAGCGGTAAAGGCCGTCTGGATGACGCCGCAGGACATAAAGGCCAGATATGCGACCGCGAGCTTTGTTGGCCGAAACCGTGTGGTATTCAACATCAAGGGAAACGACTACAGGCTGATTGTTGCGGTCGCGTATCGCATCGGGGTCGTCTACATCAAGTTCGTCGGAACGCATGGTGAGTACGACAGGATTAATGCTGAAACCGTAGAACTGGAGTGACCAAGATGGAAATCCGTCCAATTCACAACGAACACGATTACAAAGAAGCCTTGCAGACAGTATCTGGCCTGGTCGACGCCGACCCGGCTCCCGGCACTCCGGAAGGAGACCGTTTGGAGGTGTTGGCCACCTTGGTGGAGCGTTATGAAGCTGAGCACTTTCCGCTCGATCTTCCCGATCCCATTGAGGCCATTAAGTTCCGCATGGAGCAGGCCGGACTGTCTGCCAGCGACATGCAGCCGTATCTTGGCAACCTGAACAGAGTCTACGAAGTGCTCAATCGGAAACGCGGGCTAAGCCTTGCCATGATTCGCCGTCTGAATCGCGAGTTGAAGATTCCAGCTGAAGTACTCATCGCCTAGGAAAAGCCTTTGGCGATCATCAGTTGAGTTTCGCCGCCCAGTAGCAGGACTTGGGTATCGCGAAAGAGGACAAGCATGGCATTCAAGATCAAGGCCGCCGATCAGAAGCGCATCGATGCAGCGTTCGGAGAACTAACTGCGCAGCGGAGTACGTTGGAAGAGTCTGTGCGTGTGTTCAATGAGGCGGTTGCCGCGGCACGTGCGAAGCTGCAACGAGACGTGGACGCATATAACGAAAAGGTCAAGCGGCGCGGGGCATGCTCGATGGCGTGCATCGCGCCCTTGAAGACGAATTCGACGAGAGGTCGGCGAACTGGCAGAACGGAGACAAGGGAATCGCGACGAAGGAATGGATCGATTCGATCAACGCGTTGACCGAGGAACTAACTGAGGCAGCGCTCGACGTCTTCCCCGAATCGCTCGAATTTGAGGATGTGATCGGCGATGACCCTGCCGAGGACTACAACGAACTGGACAAGGAAGCGCTAGGCGCAGAGTAATCGGCTGTGGCCTGAGATACCGAGGAAAAGCCATATGAAACTCATCCCTATTGCGCTGTCCCTGATCCTCACTGGCTGCGGCCAGGCATCGCATGATGCTTCTCCCACGGCATCAGGTCACTACCAACTAGCTGTGGATGGCGGCGGCAATGCGTGGAGACTAGATACGAACACGGGCGAAATGAAGCGTTGTTGGCAAGGCACCCCACCAGCAAAAACGGCGCCGAGTTGCTATACCGCGACTCAGGAGTGACGAGATCCCCTCGCGCCTAACGCAAGGAAAGCCTGAAAACTCGGAAATGGGTCTTCATGCGTTTTGCTTGGACGTCGCTCCAAGAGTCCGGCGCTTTTACTGCAAAAGTTACAGCGGGCGGGACACTTTCCACAACTTCGCCAAATAGCCACTGCTCCCCTTCGACATTGTCGAAGTGGCTCTGGCGTTCCGCAGGTTGCGCGCGACCTCCTCAACCACGGCAGGGTCGTCGTCGACGGCGATGATGACGGGCTTTTCCATCGCGCTGAGGGTGCTACTGGATCCTGGCTGGCTCGAATGAAGCGACAGAAAACGGTACGCTCCGCTCGATTGCGCACGTTGCGCAGGCCTACCTCGCTGAATCGACATTCTAGACCGTCGCGGCAGCAATTGATCGTTCAACCGGTCGCGGTGAGGAAGCGGACCTTCCTGTGACGGGTCGCCGTATTCGTCACGTAAACCATACAGATAGCTCGATGCGACACGCCATTGGTACATGTCAATCTTCATTCTGCGCTTCCCGATATGACGCCACCAACGAGAGGTTTTGACCCACATGACCGTGAAGGCGGATACACGCCGGCAATGTATCGGGACGCATGCGAGTACCTGACAACAGCCGAGGAAAGGCAAGCGCGTCGAGCAAGCGGCAAACGAGGGCCGCCGCCGCAAGCTGATCGCGCTGACCTGATCCTGATAGTGGCGGCGTGCATCGAAAGCAGGTGATGCGCGCAATCATTCAGCAACAGCGTGCCTGGTTCGTCCCGCGCGGGCCTTTGCGATCGCCGCAATCAGATGAGTCCGGTGGCGAAGAAGTGGCGAGCTACACCACGCAAAGCCTCGCCAGCATTGACGATGCACGTTTCCGGGAGTCGTCTGTCCGGCGACGCAGACGCGCAATCGGAGCGACGAGCAGCACGCTCGTCTGTACGGACTGGCAGCAGTTCCTGGCTGATTTTGCCGTGCAGCTGCCGTCGGCCCCGCAGCGATAGAATTGGCGATACGGTAGCGATCAACTACGCGGGTTTTAAGAGTTATCAGTTATGGAATGGACGGACACACGACCCGTAGTGCCGGGATGCTACTGGGTGCGGTTTACGGACGACCGGTCGCCGAAGCAAACCATCGGGGAAGTCGCAGACGTACCCGGAAACGTTTCACGGCAGTTGGTTGTGATCCTTCTCGGCGACGACGAAATATTGGAACTGGACGATCCGTTCTTCGACAGAGGTTCTGTCGCGCTAAGGCCGCGGTGATTTTGCTATGTGTGCGCTGGCATGCGGCGTACTCGCCGAGCCTGCGCAACCTCGCGGAAATGATGGCCGAACGGGGTGTCGCGGCCGATCACTCGAGCGTGGACCGTTGGGTGATCAAGCTCATCCCACTTTTCTTGCCACGACGCGACCACCTGGACCAAGCCACCGAGCGGCCCTTCGCACCTGTCTTCGACAAAAGTCGCGCAACTCCCAAACCGCATCGGGCGCAAACCGCACCACAAACAGCAACAACGCAAGCAGCGCGGGACACCAGCGTAAATCGGTCGGTACCGGCTCGCGGTGAGCGAAGCGCGCGTCCAGCATCGCATCGCTTAACGCTCTCGTGGTCCAAAGGCGGCGATAGCCAAGACCGGTTTGCGCAGCCACTAACCCGAGATACTGGCCTCGCAACTCGGATAGCTCCTCATGGGTCTCAACCGGCGCATCGGACCCCGGCGTAGTTGGAACCTGTATCACGTCCTCGGCCTGCCAGTATCCGATCCGGTTGCCGTCGGCATCAGTCTTCGGAATGGCCGCGGGTTGATCGCCCCCCACGCCGATCAGCCAACCCTTGATGCCAGCGGGATTGATATCCCGCATCAACGCTCGCGTCGGCAGGACAGGCGGCGCCTCCTGCCCATCGGTGACGAACACGACGGCCGCGTCATGGCCGACCTCCTGCGCCACACGCGCAGCCGAATAAACGCCGCCTTCGGCAATCCGGCTCCAGTTAGTCCAGCGCATGCGTGCGTCGATAGTGTCGAGCGACACCAGCAACGCGTCGTAGTTGTTGCATACCTCGATGGGCGGCAGCAACAGCAAAGTTCGCTGCCCGGTAAACACGCTCCAACCCACCTTCGAGCCGCAAGGCAATCGCCCCAGCGCATCGCGCATCGCGGCCTGTGCGAACTTCAGCCGGCTCACCGGCACGCCGTTCAGACTGACGTCTTCGACGTCCATGCTTTGCGTAATATCGAACGTCACGATGTAATCGAACGTATTGCGCGGCAAGGTCACCTGCGGCATGACGACCGCGGCGATCAACGCGATGAGCGCGACGGGCATCAACCAATGACGCACCCTGTCGAAACCGCGCTCGCGGGTCCCGGCGCTCACGGCAAATCCTTGCTTTCCGCGCCGCGCAGTTTCACGTTGTGCTGTTCTTTCACATCGGGTTCTTCGAGCGCGGACTGCGCTTCGGGCGCAAGCCAAAGCGCGCGTTCGAGGTTATAGCGCGCGTCCCAATCGTCGGGCGCCGCGCGTAGCAACATCCGGTAGCGCACTTTGGCCTCGCCGATCATCGCGAGCGACCTGACGGTGCCGGTGGCGCCCTCTCCCCCTCCCTCGCGCAGGTACATGTTGCCGAGATCGAACAGCGCCGTGCGGCCGAGATCGTCAAGACGGTCCTCGCGAATCAGGCCATCGTAGAGCCGGGCTGCGGTATCGTAGGCGCCCGCTTTCGACAGCGCCGTCGCGCGTGCGAGCCGAACCTGCGGCGCGTCGTCGTCGGCGCCGTCTTCACGCGGGTCGTCGCTCGTCGCGCTCGCCGCAACAACGGCCTGATTCAACCGCTCGGCGTGTTGAAGACGTGTCCAGTCATACGCGGCGACGCCGGCGCAGCAGATCGCGATGGTCCCGAACACGGCGTGAACGAGCGTGCGTGTCATGCCCAGCTCCTTACCTGAAACAAGCGCAACGCCATCAACACGGCGGAAAAGAACAAAGCGATAGCGAAGCAATACGGACTCAAATCCTGCCGGGGCAAATGCTCGACAAACGACGTCAGCGCGTTTTGCTGCCGATTGATCTCGGCGACCGCCGCCATCATCGCCTTCGCGTCACCCGCCTGGAAAAGCCGGTAAGGCGTCTTTAGCGTCAGAAAATATCGATGCAATTCCGCTTCGGCCGAAGACCCGCCGGCGGGTACCGTGGTGTTCAGATCGGGGCTGTAGACACTGCTGCGCAAGTAAATGAAGTACAGCGCGATCTGGTTGCGCTGCAGACCTTCCTGAATGCGTCGCCGCACCGTCTCATCGAGCCTCGCACCGCCATCGGAAACAAGCACGATCGCGCGTCGGCCTGAAGAGGGGCGACCGTCAAACTGGCCGATCGCGGCCAGCATTCCCCGGTCGAGTTGCGTGTCCGGCATGCCGCGGCCGATGGCCGTGGCGGCGATCGCAGCCTCGATCACGCGATGGTTGTACGTGAACGGCATCGCCAGCACGGGACTGGTGCCGAACATCATGAACGCGAGCCGGTCGTTGGGCCGCTGGCTCACGAAGCTCGTCAACGAAGCGCGCGCGACCTTGTTCTTCGCGTCGCCGCCACCCGGCGATTCGACGCCTGCGCTGGCCATCTGCTCGTCCATGCTCGCGCTGCGATCCATCAGGATCAGGATCTGCGCGCCGCTGCCCGTGCGCACCACCTGCAGTTGCGAGCGTCCCGGCCCGGCGAGTCCGACGACGATACCCGCCATCGCCAGCACGCCACTGCAGCGCGCGAGCAAGCCCGCCCACCGGCCGGCGCGATCGACCGGCAGCCAGGCGACGCTGGAAAACACCAACGTATCGCAACGCCGTCGCAGCAATGGCAGCGCGGCTAGCGGCAGCAAGGCCAGCATCCACGGAGCGGCGAAATCGAGAGCCATGGTCATCGCTGCTGGCGCCGTTCAGCGCGATACAGCGCACGGCACAGCGCCTGCAATGGAAACTCGGCAGCGCTCGGCGCAGGTTTGAAGAAGCGCTCGGCCGACACCTGATAGAAGAGTTCGAGTTGCGCGCGCAGCGGCTGCAGATACGGTGCGCGAGTCAACAGTGCGGACAGCGAACCTCCGTGCACGACCTGCCCCGCGGTTTCGTTCAGCGCCTGATGCATGCAAAACCAGGCATCTTTCGAGGAAGCGGCTTGCGCACCTTGAATCCGTTGCATCTGCCGCCATGCACGCGCAAACGGCAAGCGGGCCGACTCGCGCTGGTTACGCCACCCCCACCAGGCCGCCCACACGAGCAAGGTCGCGAGCAGCAGACCGAGCGCCCCCGCGATCTGGCGGCCTAACCCGGCGGTGGCCAGCAACGGAGCCTGGCGATCGGGCCGCAGCGGCTGCAGGTCGCCGGCGGCGAACGTGTTAGACGGGGTCAGCGGTGCGACGCTCGCCGGCCATTCCGCCACCTGCAATTGCTCGCCGGTTGCCGATGTCAATGTCAGCGCGGGCAACGTGATTTTCGTGAGCGTCTGCGGCGCATTGACGACCTGATAGCCGATCACCATCCAGCGGCGGCCATCCGCATCGGTTTCGAACGACGCGGGCCGGCGTTCGAGCCAGACACCGGTGCGGCCGACAGATGGCGGCGTGACGGCACCCATGTCGTTGCCGCCGGCGCGCAGAAGCACGCGTTGCGTGAGGACATCGCCGAGCACGTATCCGAATGCGCGCGGCTGTTGCACGATTGCGGGCACAGCGGTGCCAGCGTCGTTGCTCGCCGCATGTGCAGCGGCAACCGGCGCGGCGATCAGCGCCGCGATCAGCACGTATCGGGATAACCCACACGCGTGGCCGACCCGGAGGGCGCACGGCTTCATACCGTCGTCTCCAGAAAATAACGCGACATGGCTTCCGGATCGAAGGCGCCTTCGACATAAAACGGCCGCATGCCACGGGAGCCGAAGATCCCGCCGAGTTCCGCGCGACGGCGCTCGACGCCTTCGCGCCAGCGCTTGCGGATGCCTTCGCGCAGCCACACCATGCGCTCTTCACCGGACTCGGTGTCATGGACCGCCAGCAACGGACCGCGGCGAGGCGGCGAAATTTCAGCCTCATCCCAAACGACTAACGGCACGACACACGCATGGACCAGCATGTCGAGCACGCGCGGCATTTGCATGAGAGGCCAGTGGAAGTCGGACACGACGAAAACGAGCGCCTGCCGTCCGGCGAGACGCGTCGCGCAACGCCGCAGGCCTTCGATGCCGCCGCTCGCAGCCGCGCTGCTGGGACACTGGCGCAACATGGTCGCCAGCAGATCGCCGGTGCCCCGGCCATATCGCGCCGGCATGAAAAGATCGTCGCGCGCGCCGGCATCGAATGCCAGCATGCCCAGCCGGTCGCCGACACGGAACGCGCTGTAGCCCAGCGCCTCGACGAAGTCGGCGGCAACCTGCAGCTTCGTTTGACGCGAGCCGAAGTGCATCGACGCCGACACGTCGACGATCACCACCACCGGCACCGCCACGCGCTGCAGGTTCACCCGCACGAGCCATTCCGAGCGCGCCGCGCGCACGCTCGCACGCAGATCCAGACGGCGTGGATCCGGGTGGTCGAACAGGCGGCCGTGCATCGCGAATTGCTGGCCGGAGCCGAAGCTCGAACCGGGATGCGAACCCGGCCGAGCCCCGCCGGCGCGCGTTGGCAAACGGTAGTGAAATTCGGCTATGCCATTCATCGTTCAGCGCGCCTTAGGGGGCTTAGGGCACGGCAACCTTGGCCATGATCTGCGCGATCAGCGCTTCGGCCAGTTCCTGGCGGCGCAGCTCATAGATCGGCGTGAAGAACACACGATGACCGAGCGCCGGCATCAGCACTTCATGAATGTCCTCCGGAATCAGATGGGAGCGCCCCGCGAGCCATGCGACCACGCGGGCGGCCCGCAACAGTGCGCTCATGCCGCGTGGACTTGCGCCCGCAAGAATCAGTTGCTGCATGTCGACGCCGTCGAGCGTGATGCCGAAACGCAGTGGCGTTTCCGTTGCCTGCCAGATATCCAGCACGTAGCGCTCGATCGTTTCGCTCGCCTGCACGCCTTGCTGAATCGCCGCACCCGCCCTGTTCAACTGTTGCCAGGGCACGATCGCGGGCGTCAGTTGTGCGAGCAGCATGTCGACGTCATGGAACACCGTGTCGAAGACCAGCGCGCGCCGTACCTCCGGCGCGGCCGGCGTGGGCATGTTCAACTCGAACAGGAAGCGGTCGCGCGCAGCCGATGCCAGCTCGAAGGTTTCCTCTTTCTCGACCTTGTTGCGGTCGGCGACCACGGTCATATGCGGGAAACGGTGTTCGCGGTCGAAAGCCCACACAGAACGCTCGGCCATCGCGCGCAGCAACAGCGACTGGACCTGCGGACGGGCCCGATTGATTTCGTTGAAGAAGAAGGTGGTCAACTGCTCGCCGTGGCGCAGCAGCGGGCCCGGCTCGATACGCGGCTTGCCGTCGGCATCGACGTACGTGTGATAGACGAGGTCGCCCGGCATCAGATCGATGGTGCCTTCGACGCGCTCGAACTCTCCACCGACCACGCGGGCGAACGCGCGCAACACGGTCGTCTTGCCGACGCCGACACCGCCTTCGAGCAACACGTGTCCCCTGGCGAACAGTGCAACGTTGATGAGCCGTAGGATTTGCTGCTGGCCTATGACGACCTTGGCGACTTCGTTTTCGATTTGCTGTGCGTGAAAACGCCAGTCCTGAAGCTGTTCGCCAGAACTCATCGATGCGATCCCCTTCCTGTAGCCGGCCTGCCTGTGGTGCCGCGGACGCTTTGTCCTGAGCCAGTTCACGCGCATGCTTTTCTGGTTGTGCCCGTGCGGTTTTCGGCGTCAACGGGTCCTACCCTCGCCAGCATCCGTTCAAGCACGGATTGTGCCGAACGCGCGGACGGCCGGATCGCGTTGCGGCGCCTCCGGATGGTTGTCACCCTGTCACGACATCCGGGTACACACTGTGCCATCGGTCGCGACGCGCATCGCACCAACTTCGCGCGCCGCGCTGTTGCCAATCCGGCTCATTGGCGCGGTGCCGCGCGGTCCACCGGCGACGCGGCCGGGGCTTGCTCCACCAATAGTCCGACGAGCGCCGTCGCGCCGCGTCGCCACGACAGGTCCGTATTGCCGCGAATGTCGACTGAGCGCTGGAACAAGGTTTTTCCGCTGGCTACCTCTTCCACACGCAAGTTCAGATTGAGGATCAGGTTGCTGACTTTCTGCACCCAGCAGATCCCCACCTGTTCGACGCCCAACTCGCGCCCAACCTGCCTGGCGCAGTTGTCGCACGTGGTGAGGTCTTGCGCCGCGCCGAGCCGGGCGATCAGATCGGCAGCGCGGCCGTTGTCCGCGACACGGTAGCGCTGGCTGGCATCCAGCTGCGCACGCAGCGCGTTGCTGATCATGTCGATGCGCGCCTGCTGGGTGCGATTGGTCTCGGCATCGTTGTAGGCGGCGTTATCGTCGATCAGACCGCAGTTCATCACCGCAATCGAGGCCGGCCCGGTGCTCACCGGCGCAGCGGCAAACCCAATACCAACGACGCTGGCGACGACGGCGCACAGCACGCTCGCACAACGCACGAATGCCGCGCGCCACGCCCAGGGCTGCTTCATTGTCACGCTCCCGTGCCGGCCGGAAAGCTGGCAAACTGCGCGTACTCGCGCTCCAGGTGAGTGGCTGCATGGTCGAGCAGAAACTGCCGAAATACCACGCTAGTGGGCGATAGCTGCTTTGAACGCAGATGCACGATTTGCCATGTTCGCTCGATCGGCGTGCCGTTCACGTCGAGCAACGCGATCTCACCCGTGCGCAGCTCCAGCAGCAGCGTATGCAGCGAGATCAGGCTCACGCCGATGCCCGCCATCACCGCCTGCTTGATGGTCTCGTTGCTGCCGAGCGTGACGATCCTGGCGGGTGTGAACAGATGCTGCCGGAACATCACTTCGGCGGCCATGCGCGTACCCGAGCCGGGCTCGCGCAACAGGAAGGTATCGCCGCGCAGCTCCTGCAGATCGAAGCGCCGCGCGCCGCATAGCGGATGATCCAGCGGCGCGATCACCACCTGAGGATGGCTGGCTAAAGCCTCGGTCGTCGTGTCGAGTTCCGGCGGCGGGCGTCCCATGATCGCGAGATCGATGGCGTTGTCCTGCAAGAGCCGCAGCAGCGCATCGCGATTGCCGACCGAAAAGTGCACGTCGACCTTCGGGTACAGATGCGAATAAAGCGCCAGCAGTTTCGGCGCGAAGTAAGTCGCGGAACTGACGATGCCCACGTTGATCGAGCCGCTGTCGGCCTGCTTGAGCGACATCATCGCATCTTCGGCATCCTTGATTTCGCCGAGAATGCGGCTGGCGTGATGCGTCAGCATCTCGCCAGCTTCAGTCAGCGCGAGCTTGCGCGCGGCGCGCTCGAACAGGCGCAGGCCGACCGCATCTTCCAGTTGATGAATCTGCATCGAGACCGCCGGCTGGGTCAGATGCAGTTCCTCCGCCGCGCGCGCGAAACTCGTATAGCGGCTCGCGACGACGAAGATCTGCAACTGCCGCAGGGTCAACGTGCGGATGAAATTCAGGTTGACCCGATTCGTCGCCAGGCGCGTGGTCTGCATGTGAACTAGCCGCTTTGCTGACCGAATGCATCGAGCGCACGCGCGGAATAGATCAGCGCCGCACCGGCGTTCAACGCGATCGCCACCGACAACGCCTCCGCCACCTCCTCTCGGCTCGCCCCTGCCCGCGCGGCGGCAGCGCTATGCAGCGCAATGCAGCCGTCGCAACGGGTGGTGACGGCGACCGCGAGTGCGATCAGCTCGCGCGTCCTCGCGTCCAGCTTGCCGGAACGGGCAACGGCGCCGTCGAGCGCCTGGAAACCCGCCAGCGTGGCCGGCGCGGCAGCGCCGAGATCGCCGATGGCCTCCAGCAGTTTCGGTGCGTAGTCTTGTGTGTCGATCAGCATGCATGAGCTCCATGGTGAGGTCAGACAGTTGTGGGACGGTGTTGGATGCGCAAGCGTGCCACTGCCTGCAGGTGCCGGTGCGGCACCATGCGCTAGCGGCTCGCCCTCGGCGCGTTGGACGGCTTCGGCGGCGCTTTGCCCGGCGCCGGCAATTTGCGCACGACGGCCTGAAAGCTCAGCGTTTCCGTGTGCACCGGATGCGCGAAGTCGTTGTTCGCGCCAGGCAAGTCGGTGCGAATCAGCACGACCTGGCCGGGCACGTCGTCGGCGAGCAGAAAGGTGTAGCGCTTGGCCGTGTATTGCGCGAGGCGCTCCGCATTCGGATCGTTCAGGTAGGGCTGCACGACGATGCGCCGCGCGCTGACGGACTTGCCGCCGGCTTCGCTCGTCACCGTTTCGATGCGCGGTCCGGCAGCGAGCGCGAGGCGCAGGCGCTGCTGAAAATAACGGCGCTGGCCGCCTGTCAGGCCCTGCATCTCGGAGATGTCGCGTTCGAGAAAATAGATGATCACCGGATTGCACTGCAGGCCGCCATTCGGCAACGGCACGTTGCCGGTATGGTCCGACACCTGGGCGTCGCCTTTCGCGTTGTCCGGGCTGAGCACCAGCACCTTGACGAGGTCGGCGCTGCGCGACGGCTGTTCGGAGCTGACCACCGCGTAGTCGAGCTCGGTCTGCGCCGGGACACCGTGCAGGTGATCCGTCGTGAAGATGAGGCGTTCGACCGGCGTGATGTCGTCGCCTGCCGGCGTGCCCGCTGCGTGCGACGCGAGCGGCACGACGCACATCGCCCACATCATCCATGCCGCCACCGCGCGAAGCCAACAGCTTCGTGCACGCCTCATGGCGACGCATCGCCGGCCTTCGGCGCCGGCACGTCGACGGGTTTGAGCAGCGGCACCTGGTAGCTGGTCAGGATACTGTCGATCTTGTCGTGGTTCGCGCCGATCCATTGATCCACCTTGTCTTTCCACGCCTTCTCGCCATACCGGACGCCCATCGAAATCGTATAGTCGAAGCGGATGCCGGGCCCGGCGGGAAACGGCACCAGTCTGACCGTATCGCCGGAGCGCTTGGCGAAGTAGCCCGCGATCGGCCCCCACAGGAACACTACGTCGACTTTGCCCGCGCGCAGATCCTGCTCGATCATCTGGCCTGGATATTCCTGTGGGTCGCCGCTTTGCACCCTATACGAGACCGCCTGATCGATCAGATCATGGCTGAGCAGCCAGTCGACCGCCGGGGTCTGCGAAAAGATGCCGAAGCGCAGTTTGTGCAACTGTTCGGGCGGCAGTTTGAGCAGGTCGTCAGGCGTGTTGATGCTGGCGAACTCGGGGCGCTTCTGGAACACCATCGCGTAGGTCGAACGCAGATACGGCTGCGTCGTCGAGGTCAGGTCGTAACCTTTCGGTACCCCGATGATCAGGTCGCACCGGAAGCGGTCGCTGCCCTCTTCCTTCTCACGCAGCGTGTGACGCACGAAGCCCATGCGTTGCGGAAAGTACGTGTACTCGAGCTTGTAGCCGAAATCGCTGGCCATCTGGCTGGCGATCCGGTTCTCGTACCCCTCGCCCTTGTTGTTGGACAGGGGCATGTTGTTCGGGTCCGCGCACACTCTGAGCACGCCGTCCGCGCCGTCGTTATTGGGCAGCGTCGGACCGTCCGCCTTGACCGCGGCGCTCGCGAGCGCCGCGCAGCACAGCGCGGCGGCGATCAGCGTGGCGTGCACCGACATGCTTCTTTTATGACGCATCGTGAGCCTCCGAAAGAGTAGCAGCGCCGGCCTTATTTTGCGTCGATGGCCTGAAGATCGCCCGGCTTGATCTGTCCATCGGAGCGCCCTTTCAGATAAGCATAGAGGTTTTCCCAGTTCTTCTGCATCATCTGGCTCGTGCTGAAATCAGGCATGCCCTTGTCTACCCTCCCGCCGAACACCGTTCGATGAAACTCGCCCTTGTCCAGGGTCTTGAACGCGTCGATGAGCGACGGTCCGACCATGCCTTGTTGCTGCGCGCCGTGGCAGCGTTCGCAAGCGAGCGCGCGCCATGTCTTCCACCCTTGCAGCGTATTACTGTCGACCTTGCTACCGTCGACCACCTTGTATGCGACCTGCGCAACCGAGGGATTGTTCTGCGCATATCCGACAGGTAGCAGGACGAGCGCTGCGGGCAATGCCGCGAGCAACAAGATTGATCGGCCTTTCATGCACGTGTCTCCTTTGTCGATTGGAGTTGGTGTTTCAGCACTTACTCCGGTCCCATGCAAAATGTTTGCACGAGATGAGCGGCGCCCTGATGCGATTCATGAACGCATCGGCGAAACGGGCGCACACGGGATGGTTCGTCCGGTCGGACTGAACGGACGGCCGGTGCGCCCTGCTGCAACAGACGCGTCGGCCGTGCGTATCAGTACTCCCCGGTCATTCAGCTTTTTTCGCCGGGAATCGCGAACACGAAGAGCGTGCCGCCGAGCGCGGTGTACTTCGCCAGTTCACGATAGCCGCCGACCGCACCCAGACCTTCGGTCGACTTTTCCAGCCCGGCTGCCATACCGATACCGGCCCAGCCGCCGATGCCCGAGTACACGCCGATGAACTGCTTGCCCTGGTACTCGTACGTAAAGACGTTGCCGATGATTCCCGACGGCGTCTTGAAGCGCCACAGTTCCTTGCCGTCCTTGATGCGGACCGCCTTGATGTAGCCTTCGAGCGTGCCGTAGAACGCGACGCCGCCAGCCGTGGCGAGCACGCCCGACCAGACCGAGAACTTCTCCGGCTTGGACCAGACGATCTTGCCCTTGCTCGCATCCCACGCGATGAAGTTACCCATCGCGTTGTTCTCGTTCGGCCCAGGATACATCGACAGCGTGGCGCCGACATACGGCTGTCCCGACACGTAGTCGACATCGAACGGCTCGTAGTCCATGCAGACATGGTTGGTCGGCACGAGGAAGAGGCTCGAGCCCGGATCGAACGCAGCCGGTTGCTGGTCTTTGGAGCCGAGCGCCGCCGGGCAGATACCCTTCACGTTGTGATCGGAGCCTGCTGCCTGGGTCGAGTACGCCGCATTGCGGATCGGCAGGCCGCTCTTCATGTCGACACGGTCAGCCCAGTTCACCGCGGGGTCGTACTTCTGCGCGACGAGCAGTTGTCCGGTCTCGCGATTGAGCGTGTAGCCGAAACCGTTGCGGTCGAAGTGAACGATCGAGGGCACCTTCTTGCCGTTGATGTTCAGGTCGGACAGGATCATTTCGTTGACGCCGTCATAATCCCATTCGTCGTGCGGCGTCATCTGGTAGACCCATCTGGCCTCGCCGGTATTCAGGTCGCGCGCGAAGATCGACATCGACCACTTGTTGTCGCCCGGACGTTGCGTCGGGTTCCATGTGCCCGGATTGCCGGTGCCGTAATAGATGAGGTTGAGTTTAGGATCCCACGCATACCAGCCCCACGTGGTCCCGCCGCCGAGCTTCCACTGATCGCCCTTCCACGACTTGAGCGACGAATCCGCGCCCACCGCCACCATCTTGCCGTCGGTGTACGTCATCGTCTTCTGCGGGTCGATCAGCATGTCCTTGTCGGGGCCCGTGCTAAAGGCGGTCCAGGCTGGCTTGCCGGTCTTGATGTCGTAAGCGATGAGACGCCCGCGCACGCCGAATTCGCCACCCGAGATACCGGTCAGCACCTTGTCGCCGAATACGTGCGGCGCGTTGGTGTTGGTTTCACCCGCTTTCGGATTGCCGTTCTGCGCAGTCCAGACCACATCGCCTGTTTTCGCGTTCAGCGCTACGAGTTTGGTGTCGGCCTGTTGCAGGAAGATCTTGCCGTCGCCGTAGGCGAGACCGCGGTTGACGGTGTCGCAACACATCACGGAGACGACCTGTTCGTCCTGTTTCGGTTGATACTGCCAGATGAACGTCTGATCCTTCAGGTTGATGGCGATGACCTTGTTGGGGAACGGCGAGTGGATGTACATCGTGTCGCCGATCACGAGCGGCGCGCCTTCGTGGCCGCGCAGCACGCCGGTCGACATGGTCCATGCCACCTGCAGCTTGCCGACATTGTTCTCGTTGATCTGCTTGAGCGGGCTGTAGCGGTGATTCGCATAATCGCCCGCCTGGGCCGCCCAGTTGGATGGATTTTTCATCAGGCCGTCGAGCTGCGAATCGGCTTGCGCGGCGATAGAGCCAAAGGCTGCCGATGCGAGGATCGCGAGCCCAAGAACCACGGTGCGTAAGTTCATGTCTCCTCCAGAATTGTCCTGCTGTTCAACTCACGAATGACCCACGCTACCTCATCGCATCGTGCGCGCCTTCTCGAGTGCAGGTAACGATCAACGCCCTGGCCCGATCGATGTCAGGCTTCGTGGCGCATTAACGGCCAACGCATATTCCATGCCGGAAAGTGGCGGCGGTTGCCGCCGTCCCGCAACCGAAGCCCTCTGTTCCACACGCGCTTCGCGCCGCGCGGCGATTGTGTCCTTCACGATCGGCGTCACGGTGTGACGACCTTGACCCCGTTGCGCCACGGAGCGCGACACATACTGTGTCACTTCCGTGATACGGAACGTGTCCATTGCGAGTGGTGTCTCTCGCCTTTGGCCCGTCATTTGCCGCAATATGTAGTTCGGCGGGCGGTTCCCGCATCCGAGGAGCAGCGGTCATGGCAAACGCAGAGAAGGTCTATTCCGACGACGAAGTCCAGCAACGCCTCGTCGGTGCGCTCCAGCACTGGTATCTCGAGGACGGCTGGCTGAGGCGCAAGTATCGGACCGAGGGCTGGAAGGGAACGCTGATGGTGGTCAATGCGGTGGGGCATCTCGCCGAAGCCGCCTGGCATCACCCGGATCTGACGGTCTCCTACGCATTCGTGACCGTGAAGCTCAAGACGCATAGCGCCAAGGGCATCACGGACAAAGACTTCGCGCTCGCCACAAAGATGGAATCCGTGATCCAGTGGCAACCCGGCCTCGAAGACGGCCCGCTCGAGGGCACGCCGTCCGACGACCAGCGCTTCCGCTATATCAAGTACGACGCGCCGAAAACCGCGCCAGGCAGTTGAGAAGGCAGTTGGGGCGTCGGCATTGCCGCGGCTTCGCGGCTAGCGGACGGGACGCTTGCCGCCGGGCGCCTACTGCAACAGCAGGTGACACAGTGCACCTTCGACGTCACACAGCGTCCATGCGCACGCGAGACAGCGTGGCACCGAGTGGGTCGCGCGGCGGCCTGAAACAGCAACGGCGGCCCTGAACCGCGCCTGGTACGGCTTCTGCTTGAAGTCGCCCGGCGCACTGCCGTTATGGCCCGCGCCGGATTCATGGGCGCCCTTCGGCCAAACCCTGTTCAGCGCACCCACAAGGACACTTGCGATGCCGCTTCAGTTTCGCCGCCTCCCGCCTCACACGGCACTGACGATCGATGCGCCCGCGCGCCTGCATCTGGGATTTCTCGACCCGAACGCGTCGCTCGGGCGCGCGTTCGGCAGTCTGGGACTGGTCATCGCTGCGCAGGGCACCCGGCTCGAAGCGCGCCTCGCGGAGCATGAACAGATCGACGGCGCCGTGACCGAAGCCGACCGCGAGCGCATCGCGCTTTGTCTGGCGCGGTTGCAGGCCGCTTACGGACCGGCGACGGTCGCCATCAACGTCGCGCATGCGCCGCGCGCACACACCGGCCTCGGCTCCGGCACGCAGCTGGCGCTGGCCGTGGGCACCGCGTTCGTGCGCCTCGTCGGCCACCCGGCGAGCAGTGCGGAACTGGCCAGCCTGCTCGGTCGCGGCGCCCGTTCCGGCATCGGCATTCTCGGTTTCGAATCCGGCGGCCTGCTGCTGGACGGCGGACCGGCCGGCGATCTGCATCAGAGCGTCCCGCCCCTGCTCGCGCGCCAGCCGTTTCCGGACCAGTGGCGGGTGCTCCTCGTGAGCGACCACAGTCGCGAGGGTTTGCACGGCGCGCAAGAGCGCCGCGCCCTCGCCTCGCTTGCGCCGTTCCCGCAGCGGCTCGCCGCGCATTTGTGTCATCTGGTGCTGATGCGGATCCTGCCGGGCGCCGCGGAGCGCAACTTCGCGCCATTCGCAGCGGGCCTCACCGAAATGCAGCAGACCATCGGCGAATACTTCGCCAGCGCGCAAGGCGGCGTGTTCGCGAGTCCGGATGTCGAGCGCGTGTTGCGCGCGGTCGCAGCAGAGCGAGCGGCGGGCATCGGCCAGACTTCGTGGGGTCCGACGGGCTTTGCGATCGTCGCGAGTGCGCGCGCGGCCGACAGCGCGCTCGCCACGGCGCGAGAAGCGGCGCGCGCCATGCCTCACATCGAATGCACGATCGTCGCGGGACGAAATAGCGGCGCGGCCATCCGCAGCGCCGAGGCGCGTGCCCAGCGGATCGACGCCGCATGATGCCGCTCCGTTACCCCAGCACTGACTGCGTCGCGCGCGGCACACGCACGGAGATCGCTGCCTGCGGGCTCCCTTGAGCCCATCGCTCGCGCCGTCCACGAGAAACGCCACTGAAACGAGCTCGCTGCCATGTCCGAAACCATTGAAAGGCCCTATATCCTGCACATGTTCACGGCCACGCCGCAAATGAGTCCATTCGACGTCAACATGGCGGCCGACGCCGGCTACCAGGTCATCGTGCCGTATTGCGGCGTCGAAGCCGGCATGGTTGCGAACCTGACCCAGGACGCGATTTTTTCCCGCGGCCCCAAAGGCGTGTCGCGCACCGGCATCTTCATCGGCGGACGCGACGTGATGCAGGCCGCCGACATGCTCGACACCGCGCGCAAAGCGATGGTCCCGCCGTTCGAAGTGTCGGTGTTCGCCGATCCGAGCGGCTCGTACACGACAGCGGCCGCGCTCGTCGCGCTGGTCGAACGTCATCTGGGCAAACAGCACGGCATGGAACTGGGCGGCAAGCGCGTGCTGATTCTCGGCGGCACTGGCGCGGTCGGGCGCGTCGCGGCTGTGATGGCCGCCTCGGGCGGCGCCGATGTGACGATTGCGAGCCACCACAGCCGCGCTCGCGCGCTCGGCGTCGCGGCCGAAATCAACCAGCGCTTCACGATCGTGACCAACGGCATCAGCACCGCGACACCGGACGAATTGCGTGGCGCGCTGGCCGACGCGGAGATCGTGCTAGCCACTGCGATCGCGAGCGTTCAGGTGGTCAGCAGCGACGACCTGGCGCATGCCAAACGGCTCCTGATCGCCGCGGACGTCAACGCCGTGCCGCCAGAAGGCATTGCCGGCGTCAACGTGATGAACGACGGCAAACCCATCGACGGCGTGACGAATGCGGGCGCGGTCGGCATCGGCGCACTGGCGATCGGCAACGTCAAGTACCAGGTCGAACACGGGCTGTTCATGCGCATGCGCACGGGCGGCAAGCCGGTCTATCTGGGCTTTCCGCAAGCGTTCGACGAGGCCCGCGCGGTCGCGGCCGGGCTCGGCTGAGCTTGCTCGTCATGAAGTCGCGCCAGCCACTGTCGCACGCGCCGTTCGTCGCGGTAGCCGGACTGTCCGCGCGCCTGCTCGCCCAGTCCGCGGTGCGCGCGGGTCTGCGCGTCGCCGCGCTCGACATCTTCGGCGACCGCGATACGCGCGCGGCGTCGGAGATCTGGTTCGATATCGGCGGCGACGGCGGCGCGCTGGCGATCGATCGCGCACGGCTCATCGACGCGCTCACACGCGTCGCGCGCCTGCCGCATTTCCTTGGCTGGATCGACGGCAGCGGGCTCGAGCCCTTGATGGCGCAGTTGTGCCGCGAACCCGGTTTGCCCCGATTCATCGGCAACGATGCCGAGGCGAACGCTGCCGTACGCGAGCCCCGGCGCTTCTTCGCACTGCTCGATTCGCTGCACATTGCGCATCCCGCCGTCTCGTTTGCGTGGCCCGGGACGCCCGCGGGCTGGCTGTTCAAGGATGCGTTCGGCTGCGGCGGCACCCACATCAAACCGGCTTCCGCGCTCGATACGACGCCCGTGCCCGCACAAGGCTATTTCCAGCGAATCGGCAACGGCCGGCCGGTGTCGGCGTTATTCATCGGCGCGCGCGGCCACGCGCATCTGATCGGTTTTGCCGAGCAACTGACCTGCGAGTTGGGTGATCTGGCGTTCGTGCATGCCGGATCGATCGGTCCGATCAATCTGCCGCCGCAGGTCGCGGCGCGCGTGCAGGAAGCGCTCGACGCCCTCTGCGCACGCACCGGTCTCGTCGGTATCAACAGTTGCGACTTCCTGCTCGACGGCGACGCGTTCCAAGTGCTCGAAATCAACGCGCGGCCTTCGTCGACGATGGCGCTTTACGAAACCGCGTCGCCCGATGCGTGGCCGGACGGACTGCTCGCCTGCCACCTCGATGCATGCCGTAGCGGCCGGCCGCCGTCGGCCGCGAGCATGGCCTTGGCCCGTCAGCCGCGCTGGTGCGCGGGCCAGCACGTGCTATTCGCGCCCCGGCCGTTCACCGTGTCGGCCGCCTTCTCCGATGCCTGCCTGCGCGATCCCCACTGCCACGACGTGCCGATGCCCGGCACGCGCGTCGAAGCGGGCCAACCCGTCTGTACGCTACTCATGCGCGCGGCGTCGGCGGATGCGGTGCGGCGCGCGCTCGATGCGCAGCACGCGCGCGTCGTGCAACGAATCGAAACCTGCGATGAATCTGACCATGCCTGCATCCAATACCCCTCCTGAGGCTTCCCGGCAGTCCGCCGCGCCAGGCGTCAACGCGCTGAGCGAGCGGCTCGTCGCCCGGCTCGTCGACGATGCGGCGCGCCTCGCCGTCGCGATCACGCGCACGGCCGACGGCACGGTCATCGCGGACGCCGGCGTCGACGCGCGCGGCAGCATCGACGCCGGGGTGCTGATCGCGCGCATCTGCATGGGCGGACTCGGCCGCGTCGCCGTGCGCTCGAACTTCGACACGGCGCCGCTCTGGCCCACCATGATCGACGTGCACACGTCTTCACCGGTGCTGGCCTGTCTCGGCAGCCAATACGCCGGGTGGAGCCTGTCGGCGACAAAGGAAGAGACTGGCGGCAAGAAGTTCTTTTCGCTGGGCTCCGGTCCCGCGCGCGCACTGGCCGTCAAGGAGCCGCTGTTCGCCGAACTCGGCTATCGCGACCACCACGATCGCGGCGTGCTGGTGCTCGAAGTCGACCGCCTGCCGCCCCAGATCGTCATCGACAAGGTGTTGCGCGATTGCGGTCTTGCGCCCGACCGGCTCACGCTGGTCGTCACGCCGACACAGTCTGTCGCGGGAACGGTGCAGGTCGTGGCACGCGTCGTCGAAGTTGCATTGCACAAAGTGCACGTGCTCGGCGTCCCGCTGGACGAAGTGGTGGAAGGCGCGGGCTCGGCGCCATTGCCGCCGCCCGCGCCGGACGGGATTCAGGCGATGGGCCGCACCAACGACGCGATCCTTTATGGCGGCCGCGTGCATCTGACCGTCAAGCACGACGAAGTCGCGCGACGCCTCGCCGACACCTTGCCCGCCGCCAATTCGCGCGATTACGGACGGCCGTTTGCGGACATCTTCACGTCGTTCAACTTCGACTTCTACCAGATCGATCCGGCGCTGTTCGCGCCCGCCGAGGTCTGGGTAAGCAGCCTCGAAAGCGGCGCGACCTACCATGGCGGGCGCATCGAGAGCGCGTTGCTTCAGGATCAGTGGGGCGGCAGGTCCGTCGCGCCATGACGCTCACGCAGACGGACGCAAACCCCAACGCCACCCACGCGGGCGTGCGCATCGCGATCATGAGCGATGAAACCGGCTGGCACACCGGACGCCTGAAGAAAGCGTTCCGCGCGCGCGGCGCCGAAGCGCGCTGCGTCGACCTCGCGGATTGCCGGATCGACACCACATGGCAACCTCACGGACTGGTGGTGCCGGGCTTTGGCCACGCGCTGCCGGACGCGGTCTTCGTGCGCGGTATCGCGGGCGGCACGTTCGAACAGGTGACGCTGCGGCTCGGCATTCTTCACGCGCTGCGCGAATCCGGTGTGCCGGTGTACAACGATGCGCGTGCGATCGAGCGCAGCGTCGACAAATCGATGACCAGCTTCCTGCTACACCGCGCCGGCGTGCCGACACCGGCGACCTGGGCCGGCGAATCCGCGGCGTTCGCACAGCGCGTACTGATGCGCGAAGCGGCGGCGGGCCGTCAGGTCGTGCTCAAGCCGTTGTTCGGCTCACAGGGCCACGGACTCAAACGGCTCGGCGCGCGCCGCGGTTTGCTCGCGCCGCTGCCGTCGCTCGCACGTTACCAGCAGGTTGCTTACTTGCAGCGCTATGTGTCCGGCGCACGCCCCGGCTTCGACTGGCGCGTGCTGGTGATCGGCGGTCAGGCTGTCGCGGCGATGCGGCGCATCGGCGGCAAGGGTTGGATTCACAACTTCGCACAAGGCGCAGTCTGCGAGCCGGTCGAACTCGATTTGCCGCTCGCGCGAACCGCCGTGCAGGCCGCCGCCGCACTCGGACTCGACTACGCGGGCGTGGACCTGATCCCCAATCCCGACGATGCCACACGCCCGCTCGTGCTCGAAGTCAACGGCGTGGCGGCGTGGCGCGGCTTGCAGTCGGTCACGGCGGTCGATCTCGCGGCGGTGCTTGCCGATGACCTGCTCGATCGCAAGCTGGCGGCGCGGCGGCAGCTCACCGAGCAAACCGGGGAGCCAGCCTTCGTCGCGCTGCCCGGACGTCATGCCTGAGGCCGGCGCGATACTGCTCGAACAGGTTCGCGCGGCGTTCCTCGCAGCCTGCGCGCTCGACGTCGCCACGCCCAAGCCGGGCAATGTCAGCGTGCAAAGCCCGGGCCACGGGATGAGCGCGGCGCAGTTCCTCGCCAGCGCGGACGCCGCGGCCGACGCGCTTCTCGCACGCGGCGCACCGGTCGGCCAGCGCATTCTCGACGCGGTGACGCGCACGCGCGATGCGGTCGGCTGCAACACGAACCTCGGCATCGTGCTGCTGGTCGCGCCGCTCGCCGCGGCCCTCGAATGCACGGGACGAACGCTGTCGGCGCAAAGCTGGCGCGAAGCCGCCTCACGGGTGCTGGCGAGTCTCGATGTCGACGATGCGCGCCTCGCCTACCGCGCAATCGCCCTCGCCAACCCCGGCGGCCTCGGCGACGCGCCCGAGCAATCGGTCCACGCTCCGCCGACGGTCGGCTTGCGCGACGCGATGCAACTCGCCAGCGAACGCGACAGCATCGCCCTTCAATATGCGAACGGGTTTCACGACATCTTCGAAACCGGCCTTGCGGCATATTGCGAAGCGCCCGCCAATGCGCCCGAGGTGGCGATGCTCAACGTGTTCCTCGCCTTCCTCAGCGGCTGGCCCGACTCTCACATTGTGCGCAAGCACGGCATGGCGCTGGCGCAGAGTGTCACGCTCGCGGCACGCGAACAGCGTGTGCAATGGCGGAAAACGCCGCTCCAATCGCAAAGCGCGCCTACGTCTGCGCAACTCGATGCATGGGACGCGGAGCTGAAGGCTCGCGCAATCAACCCCGGCACCAGCGCGGATCTGGCGGTGGCCACGCTATTCGTTGCGGGCTGCCTGAATACCCGCTGAGGGACGTGCGCCACACCTGCCGCGCCGAGTGTTGGCACGAAAAATGTTAGTTAGTACCACCGTGCATCAACACGCTGCCGTGCGATGCAGAATCGGCAATACAGCAGGCAGCGGCCAGTCAGCAGGTCCGTACTCACACATCGGAGGAACAGAATGGCCAAGATCAACCGCGTCATGATCGGAGAGTCGCTCGTCGGCGACGGCAACGAGGTCGCGCATATCGACTTGCTGATCGGACCGCGAGGTTCGGCTGCGGAAACCGCGTTCTGCCATGCACTCACCAACAATAAGGATGGCTTCACATCTTTGCTCGCCGTCGTCGCACCGAATCTGCTTACCAAGCCGAACACGATCCTGTTCAACAAGGTGACGATCAAGGGCGCGAAGCAGGCCGTCCAGATGTTCGGCCCTGCGCAGCACGCGGTGGCCCTCGCGGTTGCCGACAGTGTCGAAGACGGCACCATCCCCAAGGACGAGGCCGACGACCTGTTCCTGTGCGTCGGCGTCTTCATCCACTGGCAGGCGGATGACGACAAGAAGATCCAGCAGTTCAACTACGAGGCCACGCGCGAGGCGATCAAGCGCGCGGTCAACGGCGAACCGAGCGCGGCGGAAGTGGTGGCGAAAAAAGGCACCGTCGCGCATCCGTTCGCGCCGAACTGAAGCCGCACGATATGTGAGGAGACGCGGCGCCGGCGCAATGGCCCGCCTCCTCTCGCATCCTGTCACGTCGCTGACAGCACATCAGTTCGTGAAGCAGGCTCAATGCTCTGACAGAGGCACGATATGACCATAAGATGCCGCGCGCTGCTCGCCTTCACCAGCCTGGCGCTAGCGGGACCGCTCGCCTGGGCGGCCGGCGATGCGCCACGGTCCTCCGCTGCGGCGGGAGGCTACAACTATCCGACCGAAGGCCGTGTCGAATACGTGCTGACTTGCATGGACGACAATGGTCACGATTTCGCGAACGTCTATAAATGCTCGTGCGTGATCGACAAGATGGCCGCGGCACTGCCGTACGACGAGTTCGTCGAGCAGTCGACTTTCTCGAAGTACGCGACGCTCGGCGGCGAAGGCGGGAACGAGTTCCGCGTCGATCGTGCGAAGTCGCAAACGAAGAAATTCCGCGCGCTGCAGACCACTGCGTACCAGGCGTGCGGACTGGGTCCACAGAAAACGCCGACGGTCGCGAAACCCACGGTCACGAAATGATGCAGTGCACACGGATGCCGTGCAGATGACGTGCGGATTCCGTGAATACGACAGCGGCGCCGCTCACGATGCGGCGCCACATAGCCGTGCCGCTCAGTTCGGCACCAGCCCGTTCCCAAGCGACGCGTAGCTGACAAGGCCCGCACCTTCTGCCGGCAGATCGCTGCGGCGCCGTTCGATCTGCACACCGACCGCCGCCACGTCGTCGAATTTCGCCGGCTTCGCAAGGGATACGCGCACCCAGTGAGCGCCGAAATCGGCAATGAGCAATTGCGCGATGGTCTCCGCGAGCGCTTCGAGCAGGCGCACGCGATGCGACGCGAACAGCGCAAGCAGCGCACCGCGTACCGCCGCATAGTTGACCGTATCTTCGATTCGGTCTGTCGTGCATGCGCGGATCGCGGGCACGCCGATCGCGAGGTTCACGCGCACGGGTTGCGGAACGTGCTGCTCGCTGCTGTCGATACCAATGACCGTCTGGCCGATGAAATCTTCGATGAACACGATATCCATGCGCCCAGGCAACGCGCTGACATCGGAGCCGATGCTGGGGAAAGCGGCAAGGCGAACGGTATCGATACGATCCATGGTGTACTCCGCCGCGACGCGGCCTGGTTAAAGCAACAAATCAGGAACGGCCGAAACGGCGGGCGGCACACTGTGTGCCGAAGCTGCAACACGCCCGCGGCGTCGCATCCGTCAACGAGGCAACGAATCGGTAAAAGCAAGTATCGGGCGCGGTGTGTGGAGATAATGCGACTTCTTGTTGAACCAAAGCGACATCGGGCGTAGAGTTTTAAGGAACCGCCAGATAGCACGGCCGGTCGCGTAGGCGCATGCGAACGCTAGATTTCGTAGCGCCAGGGGAATACAGGATTCATAAAGCGGCAGTCGAGGCGTGCGTAATGGCATGTCCGAAATGACGCAACGGAGACAAACCCCATGTCGTTGCTCGCTGACAGCAATACGCACGTCCGAGAGGTATTGAACGTCGTCAATCATCAATTGACTACGCGCCCGACGAGCGAATCCGTCGCCCAATCGTGGGCGCGCTGCATCAACGAATTCCAGCTTGACCCCTCCCGCTTCGTCACCCCGCCAGTCCTCACGCAGTACGAACTAAGCGCGCGCCGCGAAGCGCTCGGCGATCTGATCGCCTGTTCGAAGCTGGAGATGACGACGCTCTATCAGCAACTGGCCGACCCCGAACTTGCGGTCGTGCTGGTCGACTCAGGCGGCGTGATCGTTCATCAGGTGTCGTCCGTGCCGTTTGCCGAGGCGGTCGCCGACGACGGCTTTCGGGTCGGCGCGCTGTGGAGCGAGCGCGAGGCCGGCACCAACGGCATGGGCACCTGTCTTGCCGAGCGCGACTGCATCGCGGTCTGCCAGCACGAGCATTTTTATCCGCGCTATACGTCGCTCACCTGTTCCGCCGCGCCGATCTTCGACGACAGCGGCGAGATTGCCGGCGTGCTCGACGTCACGAGCCGCTCGAAGCTGCTACAGCAACACTCGCTGGTACTCGTCGGCATGTCCAGCCAGATGATCGAAAACCGTTTGCTGGATGCGCGTTACCGTCACGCGAACATGATTCATTTCCACAGCCGTCCGGAATTCGTCGGCACCCTCCACGGCGGCAAGCTCGCGGTCGCGGACGACAGCACGGTGCTCGCCGCGAATCGCAGCGCGCTGTTCCAGCTCGGCTTCCGCTCGCTCAGCGAACTGCGGGGCCGGCGCATCGAGGAGGCCTTCAATGCTTCGCTCGAAGACATGATCGCGCGCAGCATCCGCGGATCGTTCCATCCGGTCACCGTGTACAGCGCGAACGCGACGAACCGCTTCTTCCTCGTCGCGCAGACCCCGCAGAACAGCGCGGGGCGCGTCACACGAGTCCTTGTGACCGACTCCGCCGCGCGCGGCAGCGCGCCCGACAAACGCGCACCGTCGCCGAAGCTCGACGAGATCGCGCACCTTGAGTTCGGCGACCCGCGCATGGCTTCGCAGATCCAGTTGGCCGCGCGCGTGATCCAACGCAAGATTCCGATCGTGCTGCGAGGGCAAACCGGCACCGGCAAGGAAGTCTTTGCGCAGGCGCTGCATAGCATCAGCCCGCACGCCGATGGTCCCTTCGTCCCGGTCAACTGTGCGTCGCTGCCCGAGAACCTGATTGAAAGCGAACTGTTCGGCTATCGCGCCGGCGCGTTCACCGGCGCACAGCGCGAAGGACGGCGCGGCAAGATCGTGCAGGCCAACGGCGGCACCCTCTTTCTCGATGAGATCGGCGACATGCCTCTCGTCTTGCAGGCGCGTTTGCTGCGAGTCATCGAGGAACACGAGGTCACGCCGCTCGGCGCCGAAACCACCGTCAAGGTCAATTTCCAGCTGATCAGCGCGAGCCACCGCAACCTGCTCGAACTCGTGCATAACGGGCAATTCCGCGAGGATCTGTATTACCGGCTCAAGGGTGTCGAGCTGAATCTGCCGGCGCTTCGCGACCGGCTCGACAAGCTCCCGCTGATCCACCATCTGCTCGCGAACGAGACCGACGATCCGCCCGAACTGAGCCCGGAAGCCGAACATGCATTGCTGACTTACGAGTGGCCGGGCAACATCCGTCAACTGCGCCATGTGTTGCAAATGGCGGTCGCGCTCTCCGATGGTCAGCCGATCCGTTGCGAGGACTTGCCGCCCGAAATCACGCAACGCGCCGCGCCGTTGGATATGCCGACCGCCCTGCGCCTCGGCACTGCGGACATGGACGCGCATCTGGCCGACGACGCGGACATCTCCACGCTCAATGCGATCCAGTTGAACGAGCGCGAAACCGTGCTGTCGTTGCTCGACGAACACCGCTGGAACGTCAGCAACGTCGCGAAGGCGCCCGGCATCAGCCGCAACACGCTGTACCGGAAGATGCGCCGGCTGCATATCCGGCTGTCGCATGACGGCTCGCCGTCCGACGGAATGCCGCTCGATCTCGACGCATGAATCTCGACGCATGACCCAGACGCCCGCACGCGATCTCGCCGACTTCAAGCCAGACGCGCGCTTCGCGTGGTGCGTGACCGGCTCGGGCCATTTAATCGAAGAGTCCATCGCGCTTGCGCTGCAATTGCCGCGCGTGGACCTCTTCCTGTCCGCGGCCGCGGAGGAAGTGCTGCCGCTTTATGGCTGGTCACTCGAAAAGTTGCGTGAAAACTTTCGCGTGCTGCGCGACAACAGCGCGAGCGGTGTGCCGGTCGGGATGCTCTATCACGGCATCTATCACACGGTGGTGATCGCACCCGCCACCAGCAACACGGTCGCCAAATGCGCGTATGGCATCTCGGATACGCTGCCGACCAATATGTACGCGCAGGCCGGCAAGCAGTGCATTCCGGGCATTGTCTTTGCGTGCGACACCGAACCGACCGTGATCACGCACAGCCCGGATGAATGGGTCGAACTGCGTCCACGGACGATCGAACTCGACAACGTTGAGCGCCTGTCGCGCTTCGAATATACGACGCTCGTCCGCTCGCTCGACGAACTCAAAGCGGCGCTCGATGAACGCTTGTCGACCCTCGATCTCGCATGGACCACATCCTCTTCCTGACTGGCCGGCTTGCCGAACCGAGCCTGTTGCGCGTGCTCGACAGCATGGCGCCGACGCCGTTCAGTTGGGAGGTCCGCGAAATCGGTCTGCAAGTCGCCGCGTTGATGACGGCCGACCTGATCGTGCGCCGCGTGCCCACACCGCTCGGCGCGCAGCGGGTGATCGTGCCGGGGCGCTGCCGGGGCGATCTCGACATGCTGGCCCATCACTATGGCGTGCCGTTCGAGCGCGGTCCTGAAGAGGTCAAGGATCTGCCGCAATTTTTCGGCCGCAAGGCGAAGCCGTTCGACCTGAGCCGTTACGAGACGGAAATCTTCGCGGAGATCGTCGACGCACCGCGCCTCGATCTCGACGGCATTGCCGCGCGGGCGCGCGAGTATGCGGCCCAGGGCGCCGACGTCATCGACATTGGCTGCCTGCCTGAAACACCGTTTCCCCATCTCGAAGACGCGGTCCGGCGGCTCAAGGCCGAAGGCTATCGCGTGAGCGTCGATTCGATGCGCACCGACGAACTGTTGCGCGGCGGTTGCGCGGGCGCCGACTATCTGATGAGCCTGAACCTCGATACGCTGTGGATCGCCGACGAGGTGCCGTCGACACCGATCCTCGTCGCGCGCGAACCGGGCGACCCGGCCTCGCTCGACGCCGCGATCCATCAGCTATCCGGGCGCGGCCGCGCGTTTCTTGCCGATCCGATTCTCGACCCGATTCCGTTCGGGCTCGCCGCGTCGATTGCGCGCTACGTCCGCTTGCGCGAACGCTATCCCGACATTGCGATCATGATGGGCATCGGCAACGTGACGGAATTGACCGAAGCCGATACCAGCGGAATCAACGCGGTGCTGCTTGGCATGGCCGCCGAGCTGCGGATCGGCGCGGTGCTCACCACGTCGGTGAGCCTGCATGCGCGGCGCGCGCTGCGCGAAGCCGACGTCGCGCGCCGCGTGATGCATGCCGCGCGCGACGCGCAAGTGCTGCCGAAAGGGATCAGCAGCGATCTCGCGACCGTCCACGCGAGACGGCCGTTTCCGTATAGCGCCGACGAAATCGATGAGCTCGCCCGTGGCGTGCGCGATCCGAATTTCCGCGTGCAGGTCAGCGCCGAAGGCATTCACGTCTATAACCGCGACGGACACCGGCGCGGCGACGATCCGTTTGCGCTCTATCCGCACCTGAATCTCGACAGCGACGGCGGCCACGCGTTCTATATGGGCGTGCAACTCGCTCGCGCGGAGATTGCCTGGCGGCTCGGCAAGCGGTTCGATCAGGACCAGCCGCTCGATTGGGGCTGCGCGCTCGACCGGCCCGAAGAAGACCTTCTCGTCTGGCGCGCGCCCGGCGAGACGATGAAGAAATGCTGACGGGCACTCGCGAGTCGCCCAGTCATCCTTCGATTTCCGCTACGCCGCTGCCTTCTTTCACGGTATCCAGTTCGTCGCGCAGCCGCCCGATCGCCTGAGCGCGATCGGCGGCGCCGAAAACAGCCGAACCGGCGACCAGCACATCGGCCCCCGCCGCGGCGATCTGTGCGATGTTCGATGCCTTCACGCCGCCGTCGACTTCGATCAGCAACGACCGCCCGGTCCGCTGCATCGTCGTATCGACCCGCTCGCGCAGCAGCCGCAGCTTGTCGAGCGTTTCCGGAATGAACGCCTGGCCGCCGAATCCCGGATTGACCGACATCACCAGCACGACATCGAGCATTTCCATCACGTGATCGAGCACGGCGAGCGGCGTGCCCGGATTGAGCGCGAGCCCCGCGCGCGCACCGTGGGACCGGATCAGTTCGATGGTCCGATGCACATGCAACGATGCCTCGGGATGAAAGCTGATCAGATTCGCGCCCGCCTCGGCAAAGGCAGCGACGAGCGGATCGACCGGCATGGTCATCAGATGCACGTCGAACGGCACCGTCGTATACGGCCGGATTGCGGAGCACACCAGCGGCCCGACGGTGAGGTTCGGCACGTAGTGGTGGTCCATAACATCGAGATGGATCCAGTCCGCGCCGGCCGCCGTCACGTCGCGAATCTCGTCGGCAAGACGGGCGAAATCCGCCGACAGCAGCGACGGGGCAATCAGGAATTCGCGCATCATCTTCTCCTTGCAGGTGCTCAGTGCTCAGTGCTCAGTGATAGCGGCGCGCCATCGCGTCGAGCGGGAGCGGTTTGATGCGTGCCGCCTGGCCCGCGCAGCCGAACGCCTCGAAGCGCTCGACGCAGATCGCGCTCGCCGCCGCCGTCGCCGCTTTCAGCGCCGCGCGCGGATCGAACTCGGAACGCGCGTTCGCGAGCGACCTGCGCATCGCGCCGCTCATCGCGAGCCGGATGTCGGTGTCGATATTGACCTTGCGCACGCCATGCGCGATGCCGCGCCGGATTTCCTCGACCGGCACGCCGTACGTAGTCGGGATCTCGCCGCCATATTCGCGGATCACCGCGAGCCATTCCTGCGGCACCGACGACGAACCATGCATCACGAGATGCGCGTTCGGAATCCTTTCGTGAATGTCCGCAATGCGGTCGATCGCGAGAATGTCGCCACTCGGCTGGCGGCTGAACTTGTACGCGCCATGTGAGGTGCCGATCGCAATCGCGAGCGCGTCGACGCCCGTCGCGTCGACGAAACGCCGCGCTTCGTCCGGATCGGTGAGCAGGTCTTTGCGCGCGAGCTGACCTTGCGCGCCGACGCCGTCCTCCTCGCCCGCCGTGCCGGTTTCGAGCGAACCGAGGCAGCCCAGTTCGCCTTCGACCGACACGCCGACCGCATGCGCGGCGTCCACCACGCGGCGGCTTACGTCGACGTTGTAGTCGTAGGCCGCGGGCGTCTTCTGGTCCGGCAGCAGCGAGCCGTCCATCATCACCGACGTGAAGCCCGAGCGGATGGCCTGCTGACAAACCGCGGGGCTCGCGCCGTGATCCTGATGCAGAACCAGCGGAATATCCGGGTGCGCCTCCAGTGCGGCGAGCACGAGATGGCGCAGGTAGGGCTCGCCCGCGTACTTGCGCGCACCCGCCGACGCCTGCAAGATCACCGGGCTGGCGGTGGCCTCGGCGGCCTGCATGATCGCGTGGATCTGCTCCATGTTGTTGACGTTGAAAGCGGGCACGCCGTAGCCGTGTTCGGCTGCGTGATCCAGCAGTTGCCGCAGTGATATGAAGGCCATTGCACACTCCTCGAAATGAAAACGGATCGGCACAGCTCAGCGCGCGCCGTGCGCGACGCGGCGTGCTTCGTCCACCAAGGCCTGCACGGTCAGGTTGAAATGCGCGAACAACGCTGTGGCAGGGGCTGATTCACCGAACGAACCGATGCCGACCACGCCGCCGGTGAGCCCGACGTATTGCCGCCAGAATGCGCTGACGCCTGCCTCGATCGCGACGCGCGGCACGCCCGGCGGCAGCACCGCTTCGCGCCACGCGGCCGATTGCCGGTCGAACGCCGTGGTGGACGGCATCGAAACGACGCGCGCAGCGATGCCGGCGGCTTCGAGCGGCGCGACGGCGTCGAGCGCGAGCGCGACTTCGGAGCCGGTTGCGATGAGCACGACGCGTGAAAGTTGCGCATGCGCCGATTCGACCGGCCAGTCGCGCAGCACATAAGCGCCCCGCGCTATCGCGGCGATCTGCTCAGGCGAGCGCGTGACGAACGGCAGGTTCTGCCGGCTCAGCAGCAAACAGGAAGGCCCTTCCCGTTCGACCGCGCAGACCCACGCCTGGGCGGTCTCGACCGTATCGCACGGACGCCACACATCCAACCGCGGGATCAGCCTGAGGCTCGCCGCATGTTCGACCGCCTGATGGGTCGGCCCGTCTTCGCCGAGGCCGATCGAATCGTGCGTGAAGACGAAGATCGACCGTGTCCTCATCAGCGCGGCCATGCGTAGCGCGTTGCGTGAATAGTCGGAGAACGTGAGGAAGGTGCCACCGAACGGCAGGTAGCCGCGATGCAGCGCGATGCCGTTCATCACCGCGCTCATGCCGAATTCACGCACGCCGTAGTGCAGATAGTTGCCGCTCTGCAAGCCGCCGTCGTCGGTGTGGACATCGACCGCGCCCGGCCAGTCCGTCAGGTTCGAGCCGGTCAGATCGGCCGAGCCGCCGAGCAACTCCGGCAAGTAACGCGCGAGCGCGGCGATTGCCTGTTGCGAGGCTTTACGCGTCGCAATCGATTCGGCCGCGCAATCGGCGTCGCGCACGAGCGCGCGGACCGCGCCGCGCCAATGCGCGGGCAGCTTGCCTTGGACCCGCCGTTCGAACTCGGCGGCCTCAGTCGGATAGTGCTTGCGGTACGCTTCGAAACGCTCGCTCCAGTCGGCTTCGGTGGCCAGACCACGCGCGCTCGCGTCCCAGTGCGCGCGGATGTCATCCGGAATCTCGAAGGGCGGATGCGGCCAGCCGAGCGCGCGGCGGGTCCGCGCGACCTCATCGGCGCCGAGCGGCGCGCCGTGCACGTCGTGGGTCCCGGCCTTCGACGGCGAGCCCTGGCCGATCACCGTCCGGCAGCAGATCAGCGTCGGCCGGCCCGCGGCGCGCGCGCCCTGCAACGCGCGATCGACCGCGTCGACGTCGTGTCCGTCCACCTCGCGCACCACGTGCCAGCCATACGCCGTGAAGCGCGCCGGCGTATCGTCGGCGAACCATTGCCGGACAGGACCGTCGATCGAAATGCCGTTGTCGTCGTAAAGCACCGTCAGCTTGTCGAGCTTCAGCGTGCCCGCGAGCGAAGCCGCCTCGTGCGAGATGCCTTCCATCAGACAGCCGTCGCCGGCGAACACGTACGTGCGATGATCGACGATCCGATGGCCGGGCCGATTGAATTCACGTGCGAGCAGCGCCTCGGCGAGCGCCATGCCGACGCCGTTCGCGAGCCCTTGTCCGAGCGGCCCGGTGGTCGTTTCGACGCCCGGCGTGACGCCCACTTCGGGATGCCCCGGCGTCCTGCTATGCAGCTGGCGAAAGCGCTTCAACTCGTCGATCGGCAGGTCGTAGCCGCTCAGATGCAGCAGTCCATAGAGCAGCATCGAGCCGTGTCCGTTGGACAGCACGAATCGGTCGCGGTCGGGCCATGCCGGGTTGCGCGGGTTGTGTTTCAGATGCCGGTCCCACAATGCGACGGCAATCTCGGCCATGCCCAACGGCATGCCGGGATGTCCGGACTTCGCCGCTTCCACGGCGTCGATCGCGAGCATGCGCAGCGCGTCGGCCATCAGCCGGGTGGCGGGTACGGCAACCGATTCTGCGACAGCACTCATCGAATCTCTCCTTGCAATATGACCACGCGCTTCGCCGCTGTGTGCACGGCGCGCATCAGGCGCGCGAGCGCCGGTCGATCAGTTGAAGAATCATCGGCGTGAAGATCAGTTGCATCGCGAGTCCCATCTTGCCGCCCGGCACGACGATCACGTTCGGGCGCGACATGAACGAGTCGTGCAGCATCGTGAGCAGATACTGGAAGTCGATCCCCTTCGGCCGCGCGAAGCGGATCACCACGAAGCTCTCGTCGGGCTGCGGAATCTCGCGCGCGGTGAACGGATTCGAGGTGTCCACGGTCGGCACGCGCTGAAAGTTCACATGCGTGCGCGAGAACTGCGGGCAGATGTAGTTCACGTAGTCGGGCATGCGCCGCAAGATCGTGTCGACCACCGCTTCATGCGAGTACCCGCGCATCGTCTGATCCCGGTGCAGCTTCTGAATCCATTCGAGGTTGATGATCGGCACTACTCCGATCAGCAGGTCCGCGTGGCGCGCAATGTCGACCTTGTCGGTTACGGCAGCGCCATGCAGCCCCTCGTAGAACATCAGATCGGTGCCGGGCGCGACGTCTTCCCACGGCGTGAAGGTGCCGCCATCCTGTTTGTAGAGCTGTGATTCGGCTGCGTCGTGCACGTAGTGACGCAACTGTCCGGTGGCGCTTTCGCCGTAGCGCGTGAAGAGCGCTTCGAGTTCTTCGAGCAGGTTCGCCTCGGGACCGAAATGACTGAAGTTGGGCGCGCCGTCGTGCTCATGCTCCTTCATGGCCGCGCGCATGCCGTTGCGGTCGTAGCGATGGAATGCATCGCCTTCGACGATCTGTGCGTTGATGTGCTCGCGCCTGAAGATGTGGGTGAAGCTCTTCATGACGGTGGTGGTGCCGGCGCCGCTCGAGCCGGTCACCGCGATGATCGGGTGTTTGACGGACATGCGTTTGTCTCCGGATGGCAATGTTCTGGCCGCCTTCTCAACGGGCGGTGTGGCTGGACTGTCCGCCGCGCGTCAAGCCGTGAAGTCCGGCAGGAATAGCGAGCGCGGGCTGAACAGCGGCGACGTGAAGGGCTTGTCCTCGCCGCGATCGTATTCGCCGTGATAGCGCGCGATGCGTTCGACTTCGTGCTTCGAGCCGAGGATCACCGGCACGCGTGCGTGCAGCGCGCGCGGCAGGACGTCGAGAATGCGCTCGCGCCCGGTGATCGACAGGCCGCCCGCCTGCTCGACCAGAAAGCTCATCGGGTTCGCCTCGTACAGCAGGCGCAGACGCCCTTCCATCGCCGGCGTCTTCGAGTCGCGCGGATACATGAAGACGCCCCCGCGCATCAGGATGCGATGCACTTCCGCGACCATCGACGCGATCCAGCGCATATTGAAGTCGCTCGCCCGGCAGCCGCTGCGCCCGTCCTTGCACTCCTGCACGTAGCGGCGCACGGGCGGCTCCCAGAAGCGCTCGTTGGATGCATTGATCGCGAATTCGACCGTGTCTTCGGGAATCCGGATATTCGAATGCGTGAGCACGAAATTGCCGATGTCGCGTTCGAGCGTGAAGCCGTGCGTGCCATTGCCGACCGACAGCACGAGCATCGTCGACGGCCCATAGACCGCATAGCCCGCCGCGACCTGCTCGCAGCCCGGCCGCAGGAACGCGGCCTCGCCCACTACGCCGTGCATGTCGCCGTTCGTGCGCAGCACCGAGAAAATCGAGCCCACCACGCCGTTGATATCGATATTCGACGAGCCGTCGAGCGGGTCGAACGCAAGCAGATAGTCGCCACGCGGATAGCTCGCCGGAATCGCGTATACGTCCTCCATTTCCTCGGACACCATCGCCGCCAGCAGGCCGTCCCACTCGCATTGCTGCACGAAGATCTCGTTGGTCGCGACGTCGAGCTTCTTCTGTTCCTCGCCGTGCGTGTTGACGGTCTGCGCAGACCCGTAGTGGCCGCCGAGCGAGCCTTTCGTGAGCATCGCCGAGATCGATTTGATCGCGGCCGCCACATCGATCAGCAGCGCCGAGAGTCCCGCCGTCTCCGCCTTGCTCATGGCAGACGGCTGGCGGTCGAGTGCGTCGATCAGGAACTTCGAAAGTGTCGTACGTCCGTCTTGCATGGCGTTCTCCCTGGAGTGTGTCGTGACTCAGCCTGGCGGCGCCTTGAGGGGCCGCGGAGTCGGCGTAGGCGGCGGCTCGTCGAACACGCGGCTCGCGCGGACGTCGGCGGCCTCGATCAGCGTGAGCGCGGCGGCGTCGATCGGCGCGCCGCCTTGCAGCGCGGCCGCGAACAGCCGGTTGGCCTGGCGCAGCCGCGCGCGATCGAGCGCATTGCGCACCGAGCGCGCATTGGCGAAATTCGGCTGACGGATGCGCCGCGCCAGATAGTCGGCGAACGCATGCCGCGAGGCGGCGTCGAAACGGTAATGTATCGTCGCGAGCATCCGCTCGGCGATGTCGAGCAGTTCCGTTTCGGCGTAATCGGGAAACGTGATGTGATGCGCGATGCGCGAACGGAATCCCGGATTGCTCTCGAAGAAGACTTCCATCCGCGATGCGTAGCCGGCCAGAATCACCACCAGATCGCCGCGCTGATTCTCCATGGTCTGCAGCAGGATCTCGATCGCCTCCTGTCCATAATCGCGCTCGTTTTCCGGGCGATACAGGTAGTACGCTTCGTCGATGAACAGCACGCCGCCCATCGCGCGCTTGAGCACATCGCGCGTTTTCGGCGCGGTATGGCCGATGTATTGCCCGACCAGATCGTCGCGCGTCACGGAAACCAGATGATTGCGGCGAATGTAGCCGAGCCGGTGCAGCACCTCGGCCATGCGCAGCGCGACAGTCGTCTTGCCGGTGCCGGGGTTGCCGGAGAAGCACATGTGCAGGGTCGGCGCACCGCCGGCCAGACCAAGCGAATCGCGCGCGCGCTCGACCAGCAGATGAGCGGCCACTTCGCGGATGCGGGTCTTCACCGGCTCGAGCCCGACCAGATCGCGATCGAGTTCGCCGAGCACGTCGCCGATACCGGAGTCGCGATAGAGCGCGGCGAGATCGACCTGGGGCGGCTCACGTCGCGAATCGTGTAGCGACTCGTGTCGCGGATTGCGCGCGACGTCGGTTCGCGCCACGGACGACAGGATCGCATCCGCTATGGCAGCGTCGTCTCTCATTGCTCCTCCCTGGGGCGAGTCGTCGGGCGATTCGTCGTGACCCGCATCACGTTGCGTTGTTCGCGGCCGTCAGCGTGCCGGGCCGTAGCGCTCGCCCGACGGCCGGTCGGCCGCATAGCTCGACATGCCGTAGCGCTGCACCCGCCCTTGCGCATCCTGACGCGAGAGACGGAAGCCCGGTTCCTCGTCCGGACGGTTGACGATGAACGACAGCCGCATGGTCTCGAAGCTGCGCACCGAATCGAACGCGTTGACCTTGATGTAGTGTTGCGGCCGCGCCGCGCGGCACGCGTTCACCTCCTGCAACACGCCGGCCGCGTCGTGCAGGTCGAACATCGGCAAGCCCCACATTTCCCAATAGGTGTTGCGCGGATGCGGGTCATCGGTGAATTCCACCGAACACGCCCAGCCCTGGCGCAGCGCGTAATCGATCTGCAAGCTGATCTCCGCGTCGGTCAGCTCGGGCAGAAAGGAGAACGTTCCTTGTGTAATGCGCATGACGAACCTCGTTGATTGATGTCACGTTCCGAACGGCGTCAGCTGTCCCCTCGCGCGGTGCTATGGCACCGTCGTCGGGATTGGCTTGCTAGTCGACAAAATGGGCAACTGGCGCTGACTTGCTGCTTACGCCACCTGCGCCATCTATGCCGCGGTCGGCGTGGCCGCGAAATCGGGGGTATCGGTCGACGCGTAGTTGAAAGTCACGTCGCGCCACGTGTCGAGCGCCTGCTTGAGCGGCGTGCACCAGCGAGCGGCGGCTTCGAGAATGTCCGGGCCCTCGTTGAGAATGTCGCGGCCCTCGTTGCGCGCCTTCACCATCGTTTCGAGTGCCACGCGGTTCGCCACCGCGCCGGCCTGAATGCCGGCCGGATGACCGATCGTGCCGCCGCCGAACTGCAGAATCGCGTCGTCGCCGAACAGGTCGAGCAACTGATGCATCTGCCCCGCATGAATGCCGCCCGAGGCCACCGGCATGACCTTGCGCAAGCCGGCCCACGGCTGATCGAAGAAAATGCCGCGCGACAGATCGACTGCATTGTGGGCGTCGCGGCATACGTTGTAGTAGCCCTGCACCGACAGCGGATCGCCTTCGAGTTTGCCGACCGCCGTGCCCGCATGCGCATGATCGACGCCCGCCATGCGCAGCCATTTCGCGATCACGCGGAACGAGATGCCGTGGTTGCGCTGGCGCGTGTAAGTGCTGTGCCCGGCGCGATGCAGGTGCAGGATCATGTCGTTCTTGCGGGCCCAGTGCGACATCGATTGAATCGCGGTCCAGCCGATCACGAGGTCGATCATCACGATGCACGAGCCAAGCTCCTTCGCGAATTCGGCGCGCTCGTACATGTGCTCCATGGTGCCGGCCGTCACGTTCAGATAATGGCCCTTGACCTCGCCGGTTTCCGCTTGCGCGCGGTTCACCGCGTCCATCGAGAACAGAAAACGGTCGCGCCAATGCATGAACGCCTGCGAGTTGATGTTCTCGTCGTCCTTCAGAAAATCCAGTCCGCCGCGCAGTCCTTCGTACACCACACGCCCATAGTTCTTGCCCGACAACCCCAGCTTCGGCTTGACCGTTGCACCGAGCAGCGGCCGTCCATACTTGTCGAGCCGTTCGCGCTCGACGACGATACCGGTCGGCGGCCCCTGGAAAGTCTTCAGATAAGCAACCGGTATGCGCATGTCTTCGAGACGCAGCGCCTTGAGCGGTTTGAAACCGAACACGTTGCCGATGATCGACGCAGTCAGATTCGCCACCGAGCCTTCTTCGAACAGATCGAGCTCATACGCGATGTACGCGAAGTACTGCGGCTCGTCGGCGCGCGAAGCCGGCACCGGCTGGACCCGATAAGCCTTGGCGCGATACATGTCGCAGGCGGTCAGCCGGTCGGTCCACACGACCGTCCAGGTCGCCGTCGACGATTCGCCGGCCACGGCCGCCGCCGCTTCCTCCGGCTCGACACCGGGTTGCGGCGTGATGCGAAACAGTGCGATGACGTCGGTTTCTTTCGGCTCGTAGTCCGGTTGCCAGTAACCCATTTCGCGGTATTTCATCACGCCAGCTGCGTACCGCTCGCGCGGATTGCGCGGATTACGTTCCGGCTCGATCACCGGTTGGCTGAAATCGTTCATGACGTGTCCTTGAAGGTGGCAGGCGCGCTGCCGGAAGAACGAAGCGCTTGAGTTGCACTGTAGGTACGGACGACGTCAAAGGGAATTCACGATTTTATTTGGCAGACTTAACCGATCCGTTATCGAACGCACATCGCGGTTTGCTTTTTCGGGACCCGCGCGAAAAATCGGTGCAGAATGTCTCGTGACGAAACAGAGAATGGCGTGACAGCGCACTGCCAATCCATGCGAGTGCGATGGAACACTTTGCTTCGTTTTCGCCACACAGCGAAGACCTTGAATGCGGGTTGTACGGCTGCGCTGTGTGACTGTCATGCCGGCGTAATTCGGCAGGCGCTGTATAGCCGGTCGGACGCGCGCCGATGCATCGCTTCGGCATCACGCATGGGCATAAAGCTTGCGTTACACCGGATGCCCATGAAGTCCGGCATTACGCCAGGCCGACGGCAACGCTGTGTCAACCCATGGAGGAAGCACGTATGCAATGGACGACTCCGAGTTATACCGATGTGCGTCTCGGTTTTGAAATCGTGATGTATGTCGCTACGCGTTAAGCCCGCAATAGGGCCGCACGCCGCGGCCCCTTTGCGAATCATGTTTGTCATCAGCTAACCGGCCGGCCTTTCGGCGCTGTCAGGACACGCGTTCTCATCCATGATCCACGAAACGATCGTCACCACGGCAGCGTGCGATGGCCGCCCTCACGTCGCCCCGATGGGGGCGCGGTACGAGGGCGATCGTGTCATCCTCTCCCCGTTTCGTCCATCCACGACGCTCGACAATATCGTTGCGTCGCGTGCGGCGGTTCTGAACTTCACCACCGACGTGCGCATCTTCGCGGGCTGTGTCACGCACTGCGCCACCGATTGGCCGACCGTTCGCGCAAGCCGCGTCGCCAGCGTGCGTCTCGCCGAATCGCTGGCGCACACCGAACTCGAACTCGACGAATTGCGCGACGATGCGCAGCGTCCGGTGCTGCTCATGAAATGCGTGCACCGCGAAAACCACGCGCCGTTCGCGGGCTTCAACCGCGCGCAGGCGGCCGTGGTCGAAGGCGCGATTCTCGTGAGCCGGCTCTTCATGCTGCCTGCCGACAAGGTCGATCGCGAGATGGCCTACCTGCAGATCGCGATCGACAAGACAGCCGGCGACAACGAGCGCACGGCATGGGGTTGGCTCGTCGCCGCCGTCGCGCGGCATCGGGCGAGCCTCGAATCATCCGGTGGTCAAACCGCCGCTGCCGTACACCACTAGTCTTCCCGGAGAACACCGATGACCGCACTGCTCGCGAGCGTCCGCTCGGATGACGAGGCATTCGACGCCGCTCGCGCCGGCGCCGAACTGATCGACCTGAAGGAGCCGAACGCCGGCGCGCTCGGCGGCCTGTCGATTGGCGAGATTACGCTCATCGCGCGCCAACTGCGCGCGCGCTACCCGGTCAAGCCGATCAGTGCGGCGATCGGCGACGTGCCAGCCGACGCGTTCGATGAGATCGCCGCGCGCGTCATCGAGGTCAGCGACGCGGGCATCGATTACGTGAAGGTCGGCGTGGCGCATGGACCGTCAGCGCGACGCTGCCTGGAGCAACTGGCCAATCTGCCGGCAACGGTGGTGCCGGTGCTCCTATGCGACAGCGGCGTGGACGACGAACTGGTCATCCACACCGCCGCGCTCGGCTTTGCCGGTGTGATGTTCGATACTGCCAGCAAGGACGGCAGCACGCTTTTCGATCATGCGGATGTCGATACGCTCGCCCGCTGGCTGCGGCTCACGCGCGCGCGTGGCGCGATGGGCGGCATCGCCGGCGCGCTCGGCTGGGCACAGCTGGAGCAGATCCGCACGCTCGCGCCCGATGTCGCGGGCTTTCGCACCGCGTTGTGCGCTGACGGGCGTCGTTCGAGGCTCGACCCGCAACGCGTCGCGCAATGGGCCAGCGCGTTGCACCGGCCGGCGGGCGACGTGGGCGCGAGCGGTGGCGCGTCGGCGTCAGGCACCGCGAACGCGGCGCGGCTGTAGGACGGAGGGACGCAAGCGGCGCGTCCCCGTTCCCGTTCACGACGCGAATCAGCCGTGAATCAGGTGACCGGGATGTTGAGCAGCCGGTCGCGCATCAACGCGACGTTGTTCCTGTCGAACAGTTCGACCACGTAGTTCGCATCATTCACGTATTCGACGAAACGGCAATCCACCACACCCGCTTCGGCCAGCGTTTCGAGTGGGTCGTCAGCGGCGATCGGACAGGATTTCACCAGGATCAGGCGCTCGGCATTGAGCATCGTCGACAGCCATGCGGCGAGGCTGTCCGAAGTCGTGTCCCAGTTGCTCATTGCATCGGGTGTGTCGCGCATCAACGCGGTCGGCACCCACACAGCGACATGACCGTCGCGCAACGTGCGGCGAATCTTGGCCTCGCTCGACGCGAGCACCAGTTCGGGCAACACCCCCTGCATCAGAAGCGCGTATTGCGTCATTGCCAACAAACACATATTGTGCGCGGCGAGATCGTCGAAGCGCCACTCGCTCTGATATTGCCGCACCTTGTCCGCAAAATCGCCGCCACCGGGCACGATGACGACGCGTCCGCCGCCAACTTCGCATAGCTCGGTGAGCCAGTGGCGCAGCGTCGGGTCGTGACTCAGACTGCCTCCGATCTTGACCACCCACATGACTGTTGTCCTCGCTTCCAGTTGAGTGCCCGTCCGGGTTCCGGTCTGTGCCCCGTCATGTTTCAAACCAGGCTCATCGTTGCACTGTCCAGCTTGCACGCCACGTTATCAGACGGCGGCGCCGTTTTTCACATCACGCCGCGCGCGACGTCTCACGATTCACGCCTTGCTCGCGGGCGTGGAGATCGCGAATCGCCAGCAGCGCGACCGCCACGCTCGGCGCGCAAGTCGCCGCCCACGCGGCGCAACTGTCCGGCACGCCCGCAAGCGTGCCGAAGTCGATATAGCCACGCGCTTCGTCACGCGCCAATGCGGCGACAAGGAATCGGCCGCACCCCGCACCCAGCAGCGGCGCGGCGGCCAGTTCCGGATGCACGGCGACTACCCGCGCCAGATTCACACCGATTTCGCGCAACTGGAGCGCGCGCCAGCGTTGCGCGAAGCCGCGCCATTCGGGCGGACCCGCTTCATGCGCGTCGCGCCCGATCATGCGTGCGAGCCGCGCACGGCTCGCCGCTTCGGTCTTCGGCCCCTGGTCGGCGCTCGGATGCGCGTCGTGCAGTGGGTCCAGTTCGCCGGTCAGCCGATAAACGTCGGCGGTGGTCGCAAACCATTCGTTCATCACGTTGACCGTGACGCCGGCAAATTCGATGCGGTGCGCGACCCCGCACAACGGCGTGCGCACGACACCCTGATACACGAGCTCGCCGGTGGCGAGCCGGCCGGCATCGGTCGAGGCGCACGCGACCACCCGGCCGCCGACCATCGGAATGATGTCGGTGGTCGTGCTGCCGATATCGATGAGCACGGCGTCTGCCACGCGGGTGCACACCCACCGCGCGGTGGCGAGCCAGTTCGCCGACGCGACGTGGCGCCAGCCGGCCGCGCAGGCGTCGGCGGCGAGCCAGCCGGCGTCGCCGGCATAAAAACGCAGCCGCGCGCCGAGCCGCTGCGCGAGTGTGGCGACGATCGCCCGCACGCCTTCGGCGCGGTCCCCGAACAGATCGACCATCTCGCCTGTCATCGTCACTGCGTGCTGCGCGCCGGCCGTGCGTGCCTGCGCCCAGCGCTCGAAAACGAGGCCGATGGTCCGCTCCAGATGATCGAGTCCCTGCCACAGCGGACAGGGCCATTGCGCCACATCGAGCACGGTTGCGCTGCCATCGGCCATCGACACCTTCACGTGCGCGCCGCCGACGTCCCAGCCGAACACCACCGCGCCCGCTGCCGCCTCTTCCGTATGCATCGCGCTCAAGGCCGCACCCCGAAAGTTGACTGCGATGGGCTGGTGCGCGCCGCCTCGGACCGCTCGACGCGCGCCCCGTGCGCGGCCAGCAAAGCCGACGCCAGATTGCCGCCGAGTGCGGCGGACAGCCCCGCATAAGCCACCGTGAGACGCGGATTCACCTCGATCACGACCGGTCCGCGCTGCGGATGCCACACCACGTCGATGCCGACAAAGCCGCGCAAGCCCGGTATCGCCCTCGCAACGCGTTGTGCGAGCGTGTCGAGCGCGCGGCCCTCGTCGCTGTGACGATCGATCTGATCGACCAGCACGCCGTCGAACTCGACGATCCGCGGCGGCCCGCCCGGCGCGTCGCCGCCGCTCAAACCGATCTGCTGACGGTTGATGCTGACCAGCTCGGCGCCCTTGTCGCGGCAGATCAGCGACAGGCTCAGCGGTTCGCCGTCGACCCATGCCTGCAGCACCGGATTGCGCGCCGCGGCCGCGCGCACGTCGTATTCGGCGCAGGCATCGGGGAAGCGGTCGAACACGAAGGTATCGAGGCCACCCGCGCCATCGTCCGGTTTCACGACCCAACGGCCGGCCCGAGCTTCGAGCGCTTGCCCCGGTTCGAGGGCGGGCGTCGTGGCAATCCCATGCGCGGTAAGACACGCCGCCGTCGCGCTCTTGCTCGACGCCACGCGGATCGCTTCCTTGCCGCAGCCGAGCCAGCGTGCGGCGCCGACGGCATCGTAGAGGTGCAGGAGCAGGCCGTCGCATTCCGGCGCGATGACCCAGGCGTAATCGTGTTCACGCGCCGCGCGGGCGACGAAGGCCGTCATTGATTCGCCGTGCGCAGCCATACAATGCGACTGCGCCGCGTCGACCGTTTCGAAGCGTGAGGTCGCGAACGTGACGTGCACGCCGTCGAGTTCGCGCAGATCGGCGACCAGCGCGTCGCGCATCACGCGTCCTTCGACGATCAGCGCGCTCAGGTCGGCGAGACTGCCTGCGCCGGCCAGCGCGGGATCGATGCCGCCGCCAGTGAGATACTCATACACAAAGATCTTGGTCAAAGGAACGCGCCCCTATGCAGGTGATACCGGTTCTCGATCTGCTCGACGGCCATGTCGTGCGCGCAGTGCGCGGCGAGCGGACCGCCTATCGGCCCATCCAGTCCCGCCTGGCCGCCGCCAGCGAGCCGCTTCCCATCGCCCGCGCGCTGCTCGCCGCAAGCGGCGCGCGCACGCTCTATATCGCCGACCTCGGCGCCATCCTGCAGCGCGGCGCACATGCGTCGATGCTCGCCGCGTTGCGCGCCGCCCTGCCCGGCATCGAACTCTGGCTCGATGCGGGCTACGCGGACTACGCTTCGATGCGCGCGCTGTTCGACCACATCGACGCGATCGGCCAACACGCGGGCCGCGCCGCAGATCACGACCTCGCGACTCTGGTACCCGTGTTCGGCACGGAGTCGCTGCGCGATATCCATGCACTGCATGCGGCACAGACTGCCGGCCTTTCGCCGATCCTCTCGCTCGATCACCGGGCCGGCCAGTTACTCGCGGCCACCGAACTCGAACGTTCCTCGACATGGTGGCCGTCGCGTGTGATCGCGATGACACTCGATCAAGTAGGCAGTTACGCAGGGCCTGATCTGCCTACCTTCGAGCGCATCCGCGCCAGCGCGGCGGCGCATACCACGGTGATCGGCGCGGGCGGCATCCGCAATCGCGCCGATATGACGGCCGCGGCAAGCACTGGCGCGACCGCGTGGCTGGTCGCCTCCGCACTGCACGATCGACAGATCGGCCTCGCGCAATCCGAATCCTTGTAGGCTTTCCATACAATTTCCATGCCACGGCATAAGCAACCTGCGAATGTAAGCGAACGGCAAGCCAGGCAGGCTGCGCGTGACACTCTGCTCCAGCGCGGCACACAACCTGTACGGCGCAATCGCGTGTGAGCGTATCGGCCGCCTCACGATCAAGGGACGCCGGTGAATGCGCATCCGCCCTGCCGATTCCTCTGAACGCAAAGCAGCACGACCGGGCACGTGATGCGGGTCGGGGTAGCGCCATCATGTCGTCACATCAATCGGCATGGAGCTTGCTAAAAATGCGCCATGCACCTTTCGCCTACCGATCCATCGAATCCCAGCATGAACGCGTCGGGCACAACCGGCGCGCGCACGCCGGCGATCACTCGCGACTGGACTTGCCCGTTCTGCCCATTGCTGTGTGACGACCTCGTGGTCGAATCACACGGCGACGGCACACTCAGCGTTGCGGACACCGAATGTTCGCGGCTTGCTGCGGCCCTTGCGTCATATAGCGCAACGGACACGCAATGCCGCAGCGTCGTCGATGGAAACGAGGTGGCGCTCGATGCGGCGTTGGCCCGCGCCGCGCAAATCCTCGCGGACTCGCGCCGTCCGTTGTTTGGCGGCCTTGCCACCGACGTTGCTGGCGCCCGCGCGCTCTACGTGCTCGCGGCCGGTTGCGGCGCGATTCTCGATCATCTGCACGGCGACGCGTTGACGCCGGCGACCCTCGCATTGCAGGACCGCGGCTCGTTCTTCACGACGCTCTCCGAAGTGCGGTCCCGCGCCGACTTGCTGTTGTTCTTCGGCTGTCAGCCGTCACGGCGTTATCCGCGTTTTTTCACGCGAGTGCTGGCGGGCACCGATATCGCGCGTGAGCTGATATTCGTCGGCTGCGCAGTGGACCCGGCGACAGCCGGCTTCGCGCATACGCGAACAGAAACGCTGCTGCCGCACGCCGATCCCTACGACACGCTCGCGCTGTGGTCCGCGCTTGGTGAAGGGCGCGAACCCGGCGGGCTGCACCGGGACAGCAACGGCAGCGACGCTGACGCCAGCCCGGCGGCAACGCTCTCATCATTGCAGGCGCGCATCGCCGCGGCGCGCTACACGGTGCTCGTCTACGAGCCGGGCGCGCTGCCCAGCCCGCATGCGGCGCTCTTGATCGAAGCGTTGAACCGGATCGTCAAGGCGGCGAACCGCACCACCCGAGCGGCGGGTCTCGCCCTCGGCGGCGACGACGGCGCACTGACGGTGAATCAGACGGTAACCTGGCTCTCCGGCATGCCGCTGCGCACGCGCTTGTCGACGCCTGCACGCAGCGCCGGCACGGCGCCGCTCGACCACGATCCGTACCGCTATCGCACCAGCAGTCTGCTCGCTGGCGGCGAAGTGGACGCGCTACTGTGGACCGCGAGCTTCGCGCCGCATGCGTGGCCGGCGTCGCTCGATCCAGCCGTCCCCTTGATCGTGCTCGGCCATCCGGCGCTCGCGGACGCGACGAAGACGCGCGGCGCGAACACCGTGTTCATTCCCGTCGCGACATCCGGCATTGACACCGGCGGCCATCTGTTTCGCGTCGACAGTTCGGTCGTGATGCCGCTTGCCGCCGCGCGCGGCGCCGCGCTTGCGTCAGTGGCGTCGCTTGCCACGCAGTTGACCACGCGCCTGCACGAGCAGCGGTCCGGCGAGGTGCAACAATGAGCCTCGTCCGACTGAAAGGCGGCACGATCTTCGACCCCACGCACAACGTGAACGGCGAGCGCCGCGATCTGAGCTTCCGCGATGGACGCATCGTCGACCTCGCGCCCAATATGCCGGTGGATCGCGAATACGACGCCAGCGGCATGATCGTGATGGCGGGCGGCATCGACATGCACTCGCATATCGGCGGCGGCAAGACCAACCTGTCGCGCCTGCTGCTCCCCGAGGACCATCGCACCGATCCTCTGCGCGAGCCGGCCTACGAATCGGCGCAGGACGGCGCGGGCCGTTATCTGCGTCTGCCGTCATGCGGCGTCTGCACGCCGGGGACGCTCGCGACCGGCTACCGCTACGCCGAAATGGGCTACACCGCCGCCTTCGAACCGGCCATGATGCCGTCCAACGCGCGCCACACGCACCTCGAAATGGGCGACACCCCGATCATCGATCACGGCGCCTACGTGATGCTCGGCAACGACGAACTGTTCCTGCAGATGCTGGCGGCGCGCGACGACTTCGCGCGCCTGCGCGACTACGTCGGCTGGACGATTTATGCGAGCAAGGCGCTCGGCGTGAAAGTGGTCAACCCGGGCGGCATCTCCGCTTTCAAGTTCAACCAGCGTTCGCTCGACGTCGACGAACCGCACGTGCACTACGGCATCACGCCGCGCGAAGTGCTACACACGTTATCGCGCGCGCTGACCGAACTGCGCGTGCCGCATCCTCTGCATGTGCACGCGAGCAATCTCGGCGTGCCCGGCAACATCGAATCGACGATCGCGACCATGGACGCCGCCGACGGCCTGCCGATCCACCTGACGCACATCCAGTTTCACAGCTATGGGGTCGAAGGGCCGCAGAAGTTTTCGTCGGGCGCGCGGCATATCGCCGATGCGGTGAACGCGCGGCCGAACGTTTCGATCGATGTCGGCCAGATCATCTTTGGACAGACCGTCACGGCCTCGGGTGACACGATGATGCAGTTCCGCAACACGCCGTTCGCCCGGCCGCACAAGTGGGTGGTCGGCGACATCGAATGCGATGCGGGCTGCGGCGTCGTGCCGTTCCGTTATCGCGAGCAAAGCTATGTGAACGCGCTGCAATGGATCATCGGCCTGGAAATTTTCCTGCTGGTCGACGATCCGTGGCGCGTCGCGATGACCACGGATCATCCGAACGGCGGCCCGTTCACCAGCTATCCGCATCTGATCCGCCTCCTGATGGACAAGCCGTTCCGCGACGAGCAACTCGCAAAGCTCAATCCCGACGCCCAGGTCGCCAGCGCATTGCCGGGGCTGGCGCGCGAGTTCTCGATGTATGAGATCGCAATCATCACGCGCGCCGGTCCCGCGCGGCTGCTCGGTCTGCGCGACCGTGGCCACCTCGGCGCAGGCGCCGCGGCGGACATCGCCGTCTATCGCGACGAGCCGGACCGCGAGCGGATGTTCACCTCGCCCGCCTATGTGTTCAAGGACGGCGAGCTGGTCGCGCGCGACGGCACCCTCGTCGCCACGCCGACGGGCGGCATCCATTTCGTGTCGCCGGAGTTCGATCGCGGCATCGAGAAGACGCTGCGCGCCTACAGCGACGCCAGGCTCGCGAGCAACTTCGCACATGCCGCGATCAGCGACGACGAGGTCTGCGACTGCTGCCGCGGCGGGCGCCTGTTGCCCGTCGAATGTCTGGCTAACGGATAACGGCTGACCGATGCCAGGTGAACCGCACACGATGAACGCCCCGGCCACGTTCGAGATCAACGGCACCGCGATCGACGCCACCTTCGCGGAGGCCTTCCCGATGAAGGCGACGCGGCTCATCATCACCGCGCATACGCCTGGCTGGGCGATGAACGCGGCGAACTCGCTGACGGGGTTCGCCACCTCGGTGATCGGCTGCGGCTGCGAGGCCGGCGTCGAGCGCATGCTTGCGCCTGGGGAAACGCCGGACGGCCGTCCGGGCGTCGCGGTGCTGCTGTTCGCGGTGTCGTCGAAGGAACTGGCGAAGCAGATCGGGCGGCGCGTCGGGCAATGCGTGCTCACCTGCCCGAGCACCGCCGTGTTCAGCGGCATCGATCCCGCCACCAGCCGCGCGCCGCTATCGGACAAGGCAGCGCTCGGCAGCGGGCTGCGCTTTTTCGGCGATGGCTGGCAGATCTCGAAGATGATCGGCACCACCCGCTACTGGCGCGTGCCGGTGATGGACGGCGAGTTCGTCTGCGAGGACACGGCGGTGACGGTCAAAGCCGTCGGCGGCGGCAACCTGCTATTGCTCGCGAGCGACCTCGGCGCCGCGCTCGCCGCGGCCGAAGCCGCCGTCGCGGCGATGCGCCGGCTGCCGAACGTGATCATGCCGTTTCCCGGCGGCATCGTCCGCTCGGGTTCGAAAATCGGCTCTAAGTACAAAGGCGCGAGCGCCGCCACCAACGACGCGTTCTGTCCGACCCTCATCGGTCTGGCCGCGCGCAGCGAACTCAGCGCGGAAGTCGGCTGCGTGCTGGAGATCGTGATCGACGGCCTCACCGATGCCGATGTCGGCGCGGCGATGACGGCCGGAATCGGCGCGGCCGCCGGGCTTGGCCGCGCGGCCGGCGTGCTGCGGATTTCCGCGGGCAACTACGGCGGCAAGCTCGGGCCGTACCACTTCCATCTGCATGCGCTGGCGGCGAGTCTCGACGGGAGCCGCGCATGAGCACGACGACCTTGCGCGTGAAAACGCCACCGGGTTTTCGCGTCGATGCCTCTGTGCTGCGACCGGCATCGCTGGCGAGCATGAGCGTGGCTGAGATCGAACGCATCGTTCTGCCCTCCGGCAACGACAGTTGCGCTGTCGGCGATGTGTTCCAGGTGTTGCGCAATGAAACTACTGTCTCACAATGGAACGCTGATGGGGACACCGTCACGCTGGTCATCGACGGCGCCGCGCCGTGGCTCGACCGCGTCGGCGCGGCGATGGACGGCGGCCACCTCGCTGTGCATGGCTCGGTCGGCGACTACTGCGGTTTGAGGATGATGGGCGGCGTGCTGCGTGTGGACGGCAACGCGGGGCATTTCACCGGTTGCGAAATGCGCGGCGGCCGGCTGACGGTGACCGGCGACAGCGGCGATTTCGCCGCCGGCGCGCTGGCTGGCGACATGGAAGGCATGACCGGCGGCACGCTGACGATCCATGGCAACGCGGGCGCGCGGCTGGCCGACCGGATGCGTCGTGGGCTGGTGCTGGTCGGCGGCAACGCGGCCGAATTTGCGGCCTCGCGGCTGGTGGCCGGAACCGTGGGCGTCGCGGGCCAACTGGGCCCGCATTTTGCCTATGGGATGAGGCGAGGCACGCTGCTTCTCGTGCGAAGGCCCGCACATCTGCCCGCGACATTCACGGGCGGCGGCCACGGTTTCGACGTATTCTGGTCTTTGCTCGTGCGCAGCCTCGCGGATGAAATTGCTCCGTTTTCGCAGTGGCGCGCGGACCGCTTGCCGGTCCGTTATGCGGGCGACCTCGCGGTTGATGGTAGAGGCGAAATACTGATCGCCGGCTAAGCGTGGATCAGATGGAAGGGTGTTTGACAAGAGACGCCAACTAAAAAAAGGAGACAGGCATGACGACAGCGCATTCTCCGAACGTGAAGCACGCCACCAATGCTGGCGCGCCGCGCTATGCCGGTTCGTTGATCGCGCTGCATTGGCTGATCGCGCTTGGCATCATCGGGCTGCTGGCGGTCGGCTTCTATATGGTCGGATTGCCGAAGGGCTTGCCTGTCAAAGCGACGTTGATCAACCTGCACAAGTCGCTCGGGCTGACGGTTTTCCTGCTGGTGCTTCTGCGCATCGTGGCGCGGGCGGCCCTTCACCGGCCGCCCCTGCCGCCGATGCCATCGTGGCAACGCGCCGCCGCGCGCCCTACGCAGGGTCTTTTATATGTCGGCATGGTCGCAATGCCGCTGGCCGGTTATCTCGGCTCGTCGTTCAACCGCTATGGCACGCGCTTCTGGGGCATCCTGCTGCCGAAGTGGGGTTGGGACGATGCGCATCTGCGCGAGCTTTTCTTCGGCATTCACGAGGCCATCGCGTACGTGCTGATCGCTCTGATCGTGCTTCACGTGGCCGGGGCTCTCAAGCATCAATGGATCGATCGCGACAATCTGCTCGCGAGGATGCTGCCATGACGATGCGCCATCGGGAACGCGGTTCGCGGCACGCATTGCCGCCGCTCGAAGCCGGCACGCTGCGCACGCGCGACGGTCATCGCGTGTCGTTCGTGGTGGCCGGCGCGGCCGACGGCGTGCCGGTGGCCGTCCTGCATGGCGGCCCCGGCAGCGGCAGTCAGACGGGCGCGCTGCGGCTGTTCGACCTGAGCCGCTTCCGGGTCGTGCTGATCGATCAGCGCGGCACCGGTGCATCGACCCCGTACGGCAGCGTGCGCCACAACCGCACCGACTATCTGATCGCCGATCTCGAAGCGATCCGCGCGCGGCTCGGCTTCCCTCGCTGGGGCTTGCTCGGCGGATCGTGGGGTGCGGCGTTGGCGCTCGCGTATGCCGGGCAGTGCCCGCAATCTGTCACAGGCGTCGTGATGCGCGGCCTGTTCCTCACGTCGGAGCGGGAGGTTCGCGGCCTGTTCGTCACGTCCCGCAAACGCGCGCCGCGCGCATGGGCGAAGCTGCGCGCCGCGGCGGCATGCGAGCGGCCTGCGGGTCTCGCGGCCCGCTGCGCCGCCGGCCTGCAATACGGCGCGAATGAAACGCGGCAACGTGAAGTCGCGCTGGCATGGCGCGGCTACGAGGCCGCGGTGCTCGCGAGCGCCGCCACCCGCCACGCGGCGCAGCCTCGCACAAGAAACACGCAACGGCATACCAGCAAACTGATCGGCAAATACCGCATTCAGGCCCACTACCTCGCGCATCGCTGCTGGCTCGGCGAAAACCGTCTGCTGTCGCTGGCGCGGCGCGCGGCGGCGGCCGGCGTTCCGCTTGCCGCAGTGCATGGCTCGCGCGATCCAGTCTGTCCGCCCGACAATCTCCGGCGCTTCGCCCGCGCGGTTCCCGCTGCGCAAGTCGAGCTGGTGAGCGCGGGACATCTGGCGAGCGACCCGGCACTTCACGAACGCGTCGCGCACGTGCTCGCCGCGATGTTCATCCCGACCATTCAGGAGGGGCGCAGCATGCGTCGCGCGGCATGAAGATCAAGGTGCTCGGTTCATCGGCTGGCGGCGGCTTTCCGCAGTGGAACTGCAACTGCCGCAATTGCGACGGCGTGCGCCGCGGCACGCTAAAGGCCACGCGCCGCACGCAGTCGTCGATCGCGGTGAGCGCGAACGGCGAGGACTGGCTGCTCGTCAATGCGTCGCCCGATCTGCTCGCGCAGATCGCGGCGAATCCCGAGCTTCAGCCCGCCCGCCGCGCACGCGATAGCGGCATTGCCGCCGTGCTCGTGATCGACGCGCAGATCGACCACGTCACCGGCCTGCTGATGCTGCGCGAGCGTGACACACCCCTGCCGCTCTACGCCACCGATGCGGTATGGCAAGACCTCGGCTCCGGCTTTCCGGTCGCGCCGATCCTTTCGCACTATTGCGGCGTCGAGCACCGCCGCATTGCGCTCGACGGCGCGCCGCTCGCCGTGGATGCGTTGAACGGCGTGCGGATCGACGCGCTGCCGCTGTCGAGCAAGGCGCCGCCCTACTCGCCGCATCGCAACGCGCCCGAGCGCGGCGACAACATCGGACTCGTCTTCACGAACCTGCAATCGGGCAAGCGCGTGTTCTACGCACCGGGACTCGGCGCTATCGAAGAACATGTGCTGACGGCCATGCGCGAGGCCGACCTGTTGCTGGTGGACGGCACGCTGTGGAGCGGCGATGAAATGATCCGCCTCGGCCTGTCGAAGAAGACGGCCGCCGACATGGGACATCTGCCGCAAACAGGTTCAGGCGGCATGATCGAAATGCTGGATTCGCTCGACGCGGATCGCACCGCCAAAGCAGGCGCTATCCGCAAGGTGCTCATCCATATCAACAACACCAACCCGATCCTGATCGAGGACGGCCCCGAGCGGCGCGTGCTCACTGAACACGGAATCGAAGTGGCGTACGACGGGATGACCATCGAACTTTGAAGTGCTGAGGTGCATAGGAGCAGTGACGAGGCGCGGCAGTGAACGACAGAAAAACGGAGACGGCATGAACGCGAAAGATAGCCATGAGACGACGTCAATGCGCGGCGCGAATGCGAACCGGACTTCGGGCGCCGATGAGCCCGCCTGGAGCCGTGACGAATTCGAAGCCCAGTTGCGCGCGAAAGGCACCGCCTATCACATCCATCATCCCTTCAACGTGAAGATGAATAGCGGCGGCTGCTCGCGCGAGCAGATTCGTGGCTGGGTCGCGAACCGTTTCTATTACCAGATCAACATTCCGCTGAAGGACGCCGCGATCCTGTCGAACTGCCCGGATCGCGAGACGCGCCGCCGCTGGGTGCTGCGCATTCTCGACCACGACGGCTACGAAGGCGCGGAAGGCGGCATCGAAACATGGGCGCGTCTCGCGGACGCAGTCGGCCTGTCGCGCGACGAGCTCTGGTCGCTCGAACACGTGACGCCGGGCGTACGTTTTGCCGTGGATGCCTATGTGAATTTCGCGCGCCGCGCGCCGTGGCAGGAATCGGTCTGCTCGTCGCTCACCGAGATGTTCGCGCCTCAGGTTCATCGCGACCGGCTCGCGAGCTGGCCGGAACACTATCCGTGGATAGAACCCGCGGGCCTCGCGTATTTCCGCTCGCGCATTTCGCTCGCACAACGCGACGTGCAGCACGGGCTTGAAGTCACGCTCGCGCATTTCACGCGACGCGACCAACAGGAACGGGCGCTCGAGATCCTGCAGTTCAAGCTCGACATTCTTTGGACCATGCTGGATTCGATCGAAAAGGCCTTCCCGCAATGAACGACGTGACACGCGCCGGCGGCGCCACGCAAGCCGCCACTCCGTTGACGATCGCGAGGCCGTTCCGGCTGCAGTGGGAACCCGCGCAGAACGCGCATGTGCTGCTTTACCCCGAGGGGATGGTGAAGCTCAATCAAAGCGCGGGGGAAATTCTCAAACGCTGCGACGGCACACGCGACCTAGACACGCTGATCGCCGAGTTGGAGCAGGCGTTCAACACCACCGGGCTCGGCACCGAGGTGCGGGCTTTCATTGCCGACGCGCACGCGCGCGGCTGGCTGGAGTAGCGCGATGACCGATCTTTCGCAACCCGTCTCGCAACCCGTCTCGCAGCCCGCTGCCGGCGCACAGACCGAGGACACCGCCACCGTGCCGCCGCCGCTCTGGCTGCTCGCGGAACTGACCTATCGCTGTCCGCTGCACTGCGCGTTCTGCTACAACCCGCTCGACTACACGGATCACAGCCGCGAACTCAGCACCGCGCAATGGATCGACGTGCTACGCGAAGCGCGCGCGCTCGGCGCGGTGCAACTCGGCTTTTCGGGCGGAGAACCGCTCGTGCGCGACGACGTCGAAGTGCTGGTGGAGGAGGCGCATAAGCTCGGCTTCTACACGAATCTGATCACCTCCGGCGTCGGCCTCACCGACCAGCGGCTCGGCGATCTGAAGGCTGCCGGTCTCGACCACATCCAGTTGTCGTTTCAGGATTCGACGCAGCAGTTGAACGACTTCCTGAGCAGCACGCGCACCTTCGATCTGAAACAGCGCGTCGCCGCTTCGATCAAACGGCACGGCTTTCCAATGGTGGTCAACTGCGTGCTGCATCGCTATAACCTGCCGCACGTCGACAAGATCATCGAGATGGCGCTGGCGATGGGCGCCGAATATCTGGAACTTGCCAACACGCAGTACTACGGCTGGGCGCACGCGAACGAGGCGCAGTTGATGCCGACGCGCGAGCAGCTCGAAGAAGCCGAGGCGGTAGTCGCGCACTATCGCCGCACGCACGGCGAGCGCTGCAAGATTTTCTTCGTCGTGCCGGACTACTTCGAGCGCCGACCGAAACGTTGCATGAACGGCTGGGGCGCGGTCTTTCTCGGCGTCGCGCCGGACGGCGTCGCCCTGCCCTGTCACGCCGCGCGCGGCCTGCCGGGCCTGACGCTGCCGAACGTGAAAGAGACGTCGTTGCGCGAGATCTGGTACGAGAGCGATGCGTTCAACCGCTTTCGCGGTCTGCACTGGCTCAAGGAACCTTGCCGGAGTTGCGAGGAAAAGGAACGCGACCTGGGCGGCTGCCGCTGCCAGGCCTACCTGCTCACGGGCGACGCGGCGAACGCCGACCCCGTTTGCGACAAGTCGCCGTTTCACGAGACCGTGCTCAAGGTCGTGCAACGCGCGGCCTCGGCGTCGGCAGCGGCAAGCGTGGCGCGCGAACAGCCCATCCTGTTCCGTAACGACGCCAACTCGCGCAAGCTTGCGGCCGGCGCTCGCGAGCCCGACGTCACTGTCATCACCGGCGGCAGCGGAGCCAAACCATGACTGCGGGAACCATCTCCGTCCTGCTCGTCGACGACCATGCGGTCGTGCGCGAAGGCTACCGGCGTCTGCTCGAACTGAACTCCGACGTGCAGGTGTGCGGCGAAGCCGCCGATGCCGCGCAGGCCTATCAGCGCTTTTGCGCATTGCGGCCCGATGTGGTCGTGATGGATGTTTCGTTGCCGGGTGCGAGCGGCATCGAAGCGATGCGGCGCATGCTCGCGCGCGAGCCGGACGCCCGCGTGCTGATCTTCAGCGTGCATGAAGAATCGATCTTCGTGCGCCGTGCGCTCGATGCCGGCGCGCTCGGCTATGTGACCAAGGCCAGCGCACCCGATGTGCTGGTGGAAGCGGTGCGCTCCATCGCGCGGCGCTCGGGCTATCTGAGCCCGGATGTCTCGCAGGCGCTCGCGATGCGCACGGCCTTCAACGAAGGGCCGCCCGGGCGTCAGTTGTCGGCCCGCGAGTTCGAGGTGCTGCGTCTGCTCGTGCAGGGCTATACGCTGCCGAGCATCGCCGAGAAGCTGGGGTTGAGTCAGAAGACGGTGGCCAACCATCAATCCGTGATCCGGCAGAAGTTCGGCGCCGATAACGGCGTGCAGCTCGCGCAGATGGCGAGCCGGCTCGGACTTCAGTTCACGGGTTCGGCCAGCCCTGCGTGAGCGGGCACGCGCGCGCAGAACAGAAAACCGCCTTGCGGCTTGCTCGCCACATGGAATTCACCGCCGAGCGCCTCGACGCGCTCGCGCATGCCGATCAACCCGAGTCCCGCGCGCGGCTTCGAGAGATCCGTGCCGGGACCGTCGTCAGCCATCGTCACGACGATTTCGTCGATCAGCCCCTGCGCCGCGTCCGCGCCCGGCGTTTCTCGCGGCGCGCGCACCATGAACACTTCCACGCGTGAGCGGCGCGCGAATTTCGACACATTGGTCAGCCCTTCCTGCACGAGCCGGTAGAGCGTGATCGTGAGCGCCTCGCTAAGACCGCTGAAATCCCCTTCTATCGTCAAAGAGAACGAAGCATCAGGCAGCCGCTCGCGCCAGCCGTCGACGCAATGTTCGAGTGCGCTCGGCAAGCCGAACTCGTCGAGGCCAATAGGCCGCAAGCGACGGATCATGTCGCCGATCTCCCGGTACACGTGGCTCGCGCTCTGAATCAGACCCAAAGCGACACGGTGGATCTCCGGCTCGCGCCCGCTGGACAGGTCGCGGATGCGTGCGGCGTCGAGCGAAATGGCATTCAGATACTGGCCCAGTTCATCGTGAAGTTCGCGCGCCATATGACGGCGCTCGAGTTCCTGCGCCTGCAGCGCCTGATTGGCGAGACGCCGGTTGTCGGCCAACAGCCGTTCGGCCTGCTCTTCCAGCATGCGGCGATGGCTCAACTCGCGCCGCGCGTCGCGGTAGCGGCGCCACGCGAACCAGGCAAGGGCGATCGAAAGCACGCATAGCGTGCCCGGCAATTCGTCGAGCTGGAAGCGCTCCATGCCGCGCGTGAGCCGGTAGGCTCGCTCGCTGATATCGAACCTGGCGCCAAGCACCGCCGCCAGCGCGGTCACGGCGACGACCCACGCGAGATCGCGCCATATCGTCGAATGTGGCGGCGAATCTGGCGATGAATGTGGCGATGAACGTTGCGACATGCGGCCAGCAGAGGATGAGTGGATCGGGTCGCTTGACATGACGTTTGCATTCTACCCAGCGAACTCACGCGCAGCGGACTTTTGCGCGGCTTTTGGGAACGCTTCCCCGGCAGATCGGGAAAAGCTCCCGCGCGGCTTACAGCCACGTATGCGAAGCTTTACACACACATCAAAGAACGCGCTGCGCGCGCGAGTAGATCGAGCCGGCAGGAGACAAAAGATGAGCATGCGATCACAAGCACGCCGCAAACGCCGCCTTCAGCGGCGCACCGGCATCTCACTCTGTGTTGGCAGCGCCCTCGCCGGCCTGTGCGCGGCAGCATGGGCGCAAGCCGAGCCGCCTGTGGCGGCATCGGCGCCCGCAAGCTCAGCGCCCGATGCCGCCGCGGCCAACGCTGCTCCGGTCACGACGCTAGCGCCGATCGTCGTGGTGGGCACCACGCCGCTGCTCGGCATCGGCACGCCACTGACGCAAGTGCCGGCCAACGTGCAGACCGTTCACGCAGCGGATCTCGCCCTCCAGCATCGCAGCACGATCACCGATTTCCTCGCGAAGAATCTGCCGAGCGTCGATGTCGTCGACGCGCAGGGCAATCCGTATCAGATGAACCTCACCTATCGCGGCTTCACCGCGTCGCCGCTGCTGGGCACGCCGCAGGGTTTGTCGGTGTTCGTCGACGGCGTGCGGGTGAACGAGCCGTTCGGCGACGTGGTGAACTGGGATCTGATTCCGCAGCAGGCCATCGACACGATCCAGCTGATTCCCGGCTCGAATCCGACCTATGGGTTCAACACGCTCGGCGGCGCGATCTCGATCACCACGAAAAACGGCAAGGACAACCCCGTCGGCGAGGCCGAAGTGTCCGGGGGCTCCTGGGGCCGCAAGACCGCGCAGATCGAACAGGCCGGCACCGCCGGCCACAACCTCGACTACTACTTCACCGCCAACGCCGCGAACGACAACGGCTGGGCCGAGCAGAACTCGAGCCGGATAAGGCAGGTGTTCGGCAAACTGCGCTATACCGACGCCGATACCACGCTATCGTTGTCCGCGGGTGGCGCCGATAACGATCTGCATGGCACGCAAACCATTCCACGCTCGTTCCTCAACAACTTCAAGCAGCCCTACACCTATCCCGACCAGAATCAGAACAGCGTCGGCTACGTGACGCTCTCGGGCGACCATTACTTCAACGACCATGTCGAACTGAGCGGCAACGCGTACTACCGGCACTTCCGCAACACCAATACCAGCAGCAACGTCAACGATGATTTCGGCTCGGTGGACGAAGACGGCAACGTCGACACGTTGCAGGCGACCAACGAGAAGTCGACCATATCGACCGACGGCTATGGCGCGAGCCTGCAACTCACGCTGCTCGGCAAACTCGGCGGCATGGAAAACCAGTTGATCGCGGGCATGGCCGTCGATGCCGCCAATTCGCACTTCACGCAGTCGTCACAGGACGCGGCTTTCACCGATTCGCGCGCCACGGTCGGCATCGGCGATTTCGAGCCGCAGACCGACGCGAGAACGCACAACACCAACTACGGCATCTATCTGTCGGACACGCTGTCGCTCACGCCGCACTGGTCGTTGACGCTCGCGGGGCGCTACAACTGGGCCGAAGCCACGATCGGCGATGAGAGCGGCGTGCAACCCGGGTTGGACGGCCACCATACGTTTTCGCGTTTCAACCCGGCCATTGGCATCAACTGGAATCCGACGCCGGCTTTGACGGCCTACGCCACCTATAACGAAGGCATGCGTTCGCCGACCGCGATCGAGCTGGCCTGCGCCGATCCGGCCGCGCCGTGTTCGCTGCCGAACGACTTCATCTCCGACCCCGATCTCAAGCCGGTGATCTCGAAGACCTACGAAATAGGCGCGCGTGGCCGGATCGGCGCGTCCACGACCTGGAGCGCCGCCGCGTACAGCACGACGCTCGACAACGATATCCAGTTCATCAGCAGCAATGGCGCGGGCAGTTCGTTAGGTTTTTTTCAGAACGTCGGCCGCACGCGCCGGCAAGGTGTCGAACTGGCGGGCCAGACCAAGTTCGGTCCGCTCGCCGTGATCGCGAGCTATAGCTACGTCGACGCGACCTACCAGTCGACCTGGACTGAAAGCAGCCCGAGCAATTCCAGCGCCGACGCCGACGGCAATATCACCGTCAGGCCAGGCAATCACATTCCGAGCATTCCCGCGACCACCGTCAAGCTGCGGCTCGACTACTCGGCCACAGCAAAATGGCGGATCGGGACGAACCTCACATGGCGAGGCAGCATCTACGCGCAGGGCGATGAAAACAACCAGGATGCGAACGGCAGGATCTCCGGCTATCTGCTGATCGATATGGACACGTCCTACCAGGTGACGAAGCAGTTGCAGGTGTTCGCCTCGGTGACGAACCTGCTCGACAAGCGCTACGCCAGTTTCGGCGCACTCGGTCAGAACTTCTTCAACGGGCCGAACCATACCTTCGACGGCGCGAACCCGGTCAACGAGCAGTTCGTCGGTCCGGGTGCGCCGAGAGGCATGTGGGTGGGGTTGCGCTATGCGTGGAAATAGCGCCGCCGCGCAAGACAGCGGCGCTCAATGCGATTCGATCGAGCCGTCGCTGTGGGGATACGTGACGATGCCCCATGCGAGCGGCAGCTCGCCGATCTGCTTGATCGGCTGATAGGTCTTCGCGTCGAGTACATAGACCGAATCGGAGCGCCCGCACGCCACCATCAGCTTCGCGCCATCCGGCGTGAAGCTGAAATGCCAGCAACGCTGCCCGACAGGCACGTCGGCGACGTGCTCATAGGTATGGCCGTCGAACACCTGGACCGTCTTGTCGCGCGCCGCGGCAACGAACAGCCTCTGCCCGTCCGGGCCGAACGCGACGCCATACGGTCCGAGTTTTGTATCGACGGTCTTGACCACCTGGAAAGTGTGCGCGTCGATCACGACCAACTTGCTGAGCGACTCCAGTGTGACCACATAGTGCTTGCCATCGGGGGACAGACGGATGCCGCGCGGGCGGCCGCCGGCCGCAAGCTTCACCGTTTTGATCGGCGCCCCCGTGCGCGCGTGATAGACCGACACCGTATCGTCGCCTTCGTTGGTGACGAGCATCGTCTGGCCGTCGCGCGAAAATTCGATGCCTTCGGTTTCGTGACCGCTCGTCACCGAGCGGATCACGCGCCACGTTTTCATATCGATGATCGCGATTTCCGCGGGCGGCTTGTTGGCGTCGTCGTCCGCGCCGGGTTTTCCGTCCGGTTTGCCGCCAGGCTTGCCGTCCGCTTTGGCTCCCGGCGGGCCGCCGTCCTCGCCGGGTTCGTACGTCACATACGCGTAGCCGTTGTGCACCCGCACATACTCGGGATTCTTGCCGATCTTCACGCGCTGGACGACCTTGCCCGATGCCGTGTCGATCACCGACAGATCGCCCGTGTTCTTGTTGGCGACCAGAAGACGTGTGCCGTCCGCATTCAGGCTCAGGCCGCGCGGACCGTCCGCGCCAACCGGAAACGTTTTGGCGAGCGTCATCTGATCGAGATCGATCACGCCGACACCGGCCTTCTCGCTAGTCACGTAGGCCAGCGGCGCGGCGGCGTGCGCGGCGCTCGCGGCCACGATGAGCGCGGCAGCCAGCGCGACGCAACGGCGTGGGCTTCTGATGGGAATCCGTGTCTCCAGCATTGTTGTACTCCGTGGTGAAATCGCTGCGCCGCGATAGCTCGCGTCATCCATTCAAAGTATCCCACCGGTCGATTGTTTGACAACGAACATTGGGCGGGAGAATTTCCCGAATTGATCCATGCCGGCCGCCGCTGGTTCTAAAACCCTGGGCGCGGGAGGACAATGAATGCGGAGGTAGCGGTGATGCTGCAAGTTGCCATGGCGAACCCTGAACACCCAACGATTGCCGCGAGGCGCTACCGTCGCGGTGCGATCGTGCTGGGCGCTGTGATCGTTGCGCATCTGGTTTTGCTGGCCCTGGCGCTGACGGCGCGCGACATCACGGTCGAGCGGCCCGTCGAACCGCGAACGATCACCGCGTTGCTGTTGAGCCCCGAGCCCGAACCTGCTACGCCCGCGACGCCTGTCACACCTGTCACACCTGCCGCGCCCGCCGCTGTTGTCCCGCCGGCAGCGCCCGCCCACCCTGCCGCTCGCGTCAAACCATCGCCGCAGCCGCAGCCGCAGCCGCACCCACGTGTGCCACGCAGCGTCGCAACGCCTGCGCCGGAGGCACCGGCCCAGAACGCCGCGCCACCTGCCGCCACGCAAGCGGCCCCCGCTCCCGCGATACCTTCGCCCGCAGCGCCCATGACGGCGTCCGCGCCTGCTGCCGAACGAGCGACGCCCGCATCGACCGCGCCGAGAAACGTCTCGCATATCGATTGCACGATCCCGAGGCCGGACTATCCCGACATATCGAAGCGGCGTAGCGAGAGCGGCACCGCGATCGTGCGGTTCGTCGTGGGACTTGGCGGCGGTATCGAGACAGTGCAATTGCAAAAGAGCAGCGGCTATGCGCGGCTCGATGAAGCTGCGCTCGCCGCTGTCCATGCGAGCGTCTGCCGACCCTATAGCGAGAACGGCGCGGTGGTTCGCGCCGCGTACTCACAGTCGTTCGTCTTCGGACTGACCGACTAACCCCGCCACCGAATCAAAGGACCGAGGAAACGACCATGCAACATTACGGACTCGCAAATGTCTGGGAATCCGGCGATCTCGTCACACGGGGCATTCTGAGCGTGCTCGTGATCATGTCGGTCATGTCGTGGACGGTCATCATCATCAAGCTTTTGCAGGTGATGCGGCTGCGGCGCGTAACCCGGCAGAGCGACGCGCGCTTCTGGAGCGCGGACCGCTTTGATGATGGGTTGCGCAGTCTCGGCCACCCCGGGTCGACAGCGCACGACAATCCGCTGCTCGCGCTCGCGCTCGCGGGCCACGAAGCGGCGACGCACCATCGGCAGACCCAGCAGCATCTGCACGACCGTATCGACGTATCCGACTGGATCACGCGGCGCTTGCAGGACACGATGGACGAAACGATCGCGCGCCTGCAAAGCGGCCTGGCGATCCTCGCGTCGATCGGCAGCACGGCGCCGTTTGTCGGGCTCTTCGGCACCGTCTGGGGTATCTATCATGCGCTGATCTTGATCGGCGAGACCGGCCAGACCTCCATCGACCACGTGGCGGGACCAGTTGGCGAGTCGCTGATCATGACGGCTTTCGGGCTCTTCGTGGCGATTCCCGCCGTGCTCGGCTACAACGGGCTGACTCGCGCGAACAGATCGATCGTCGCCCGCCTGAAGCGCTTTGCGCACGGCTTGCACGCGTACTTCGTGACCGGGTCGCAATTGCCTTCGAGCGCCGGTCCGGAGATGCGCGTCGTGCCGCGCAGCGGCAGCGCAACCCGTGATGGAGACTTCAGATGGCAATGAGCCCATTCTCCGACGACGACGAACAGGGTCTGATGAACGAGATCAACATGACGCCGCTCGTCGACGTCATGCTCGTCCTGCTGATCATTTTTCTCGTCACCATTCCCGCCATGCAACATGCGGTGAGGATCGATCTGCCTCGGGCGAGCAGCCAGCCGGAAGCGGTCAAACCCGCGCACGTGGACGTCGCGGTGGAAGCGGATGGCTCGATACTATGGGACGGTCATGCCGTGACCGACGACGGCTTGCGCGCGCGGATCGCGCAGGCCGCCCACGCAACGCCTCAGCCGGAACTGCATTTGCGTGCCGACCGGAAAGTGCCTTATGAGCGGATCGCGGAGGTGATGTCGGCCGCCCAGACTGGCGGTCTGACGAAAATCGGATTTGTGACCAACCCTCAGCCAAGAAAATAGCGCGGTGGCTCGCAGGCTCATCCCGGCGTGAGAACCTAAAGAGTGGTTTATCGGCGGCGAAAGAATCTTTGAATTCAAATCGGCCTGTGGCTCCGCTATCGTGATGCGTGTCTGAACGGCATATCACCCTGGCGAGGACCGCACGATGCAAGCCCTTATCTTCGACGTCGACGGCACGCTCGCCGACACCGAGACCGCTCATCTGCAAGCCTTCAATGCCGCTTTTGCGGAGGCGGGGCTCGACTGGTTCTGGGACGAGGCGCTCTACATACGTCTTCTCAAGGTGGCCGGCGGCAAGGAACGTTTGCTCCATTACTGGCGCATGGTCGAGCGGGACGCAGCCGATGGCGCGAAGGCGCTGGCAGTCGTCGAGACGGTCCACGCGATCAAGACCCGCCACTACACCGAACGGGTGAGCACTAGCGGCTTGCCGCTGCGCCCCGGCATCGCGCGTCTGATGGCGCAAGCGCGAGCGACCGGCATCGAGGTGGCCATCGCGACGACCACGACACCCGCCAATCTGGACGCCCTGCTGCGAGTCCATTTCGGCGCGGCCTGGCGCATGCGTTTCGCGGCAATTGGTGACGCCGGCACCACGCGGGCAAAAAAGCCCGCCCCCGACGTCTATCACCATGTGCTGGAGCAACTCGGTCTGCCTGCCGCTGCATGTCTTGCCTTCGAGGACTCCCGCAACGGTCTGCTTGCGGCCCGCGCCGCGCATGTTCCGACCGTTGTTACGCCGACCGCGTACACATCGCAGGACTGCTTTGCAGGCGCGCTGGCCGTCCTGCCTCACCTCGGCGATCCGCGGACGCCGATCCTTCAGCCGGTGCGTGGCGAACAGCATCGCTGGTTGGATCTGCAGACGCTGCGCCGCTGGCATCGGGACGCTGCGCCGCTGGCCGATTTAACTCCGTGCATGGCGCCGGACACGGATCAATCGGAGGCAAGTTCGCCATGGTAGCGGGCTGCCGCTTCGATGCCGTGCTAATCGACCTGGACGGCACGATGGTCGACACCGCACCGGACATTGTCGCCGCCGTCAGCCGAATGCTGGAGGACTTCGGCACAACCCCGCTGCCTTTCGACAAGGTGACCGGCTTTATCGGCAACGGCGTCCGTAACCTCGTGCGACGTTCGCTGGAAACGGCGGGCATCGACCAGCGGTTCGACATCGAGCAGGCCCAGCGCGTGTTCGAACAGCACTATGCCGATACGAATGGACAACTGGGCCGGGTATTCCCCGGCGTGCGAGCCGGGCTGCGCGAATTGCGGGAGCGAGGTTACCGCAGCGCCTGCGTGACCAACAAACCCCAGGCGCTGGCCGCCTCGCTACTGGCGAGGACTGGCCTCGCCGACTATCTGGACGTGCTGGTCGCGGGCGACACGTTAGCCAGCATGAAGCCCTCGCCCGAGCCCCTTTGGCACGCGTGCCGCCTGCTCGATGTCGACCCCGGGCATTGCGCGCTGGTCGGCGATTCTCCTGTCGACGTCGCCGCGGCGCGAGCAGCCGGCCTGCCGGTATTCATCGTCAGCTATGGCTATGCCGGCCAGGGCGGCGCCGAAGCATTGCGCTGCGATGCGCTGATCGACTCGTTCGAAGCGTTACCGGCGATTCTCGCGCAGGAGCGGGACCTCACAGACGCGAAATAACGGCGACGTTTCAACGCCATGTTCCAACCTTGCAGAACTGTCATCACTAGCCCACGGACAGCAGCCCCGCAACCCGATCCGATTTCGTCTGCACCGCGATATCTTTCGCCGTCATTCCCCGGTTGTCCTTCAACGACCGGTTCGCGCCGCGCGCGAGCAGCAGCTGGACGGTCTCCGCGCGGTCGTATCCCGCGGCCCACATCAGCGCAGTGAGATCGTTCTTGTAGGTCCGGTTCACGTCGACGCCGGCATCGAGCAACTGACTCACGACCTTCGTTTGACCCTGGCCGGCCGCGTACTCCATCGCGGTCTTGCCGACGCGATCCGTCGCGAGAGGGTCCGCACCATGCCCGAGCAGCAGCGTCACGATCTCATCGAAGCCGCCGTATGCCGCAGCCATCAATGGCGTGACGCCCGGCGCACTCGCGTGCTGGACGTTCGCGCCGCGTTCGATCAGCGTGCGCGCCATCGCCGCATCGCCTTTTTTGCACGCGGTGATCAACGCCGTGTCGCCGATGCGGTTCATCGAGTCGACTAACGCGCCGCGCTGGAGTGCCGAGAGAAGCGACTGCTGGTCGCCGTCTTTCGCGGCTGCAAGCAGCTGCCGGTTTGTTTCCCCATCTCCCTGCGCCAGCGCCGGCAGGCACACGCCGAATGCGCCCGCAAGCAGAACGGCAGCCGCGATACGGCGCGTGAGCGTCCCTTTCATGGTGTCTCCTCCGGGTTACTGGAGATTGTTAATGTAGGCGGCCAGATTGCGGATGTCTTCGTCGGTCAGATTGCGCGTCACACTGGCCATGTTGCCCGCGTCGTTGGTCCGCGTGTGCGAGCGGAAGTCCTGCAATTGCTTGACGATATACGGATACGGTTGACCGGTGACGCGCGGAATCTCGTTCTGGCCGGAAAAGCCTCCCTGGTGGCACATCGTGCAAAGTACTTCGGCGGCTTTCTTCCTTCCGGCTTCGATGCTGGCGTTATCCGCTTTGAACCGAACGGGCACGAGCTTTTGCGCGGCAAAGTAGTCGGCAAGATCCTGCATGTCCTCGCGCGACAGGTTGGCCGCCGCGGGTGACATGCGCGGATCGCTGCGCCGTCCTTCCTTGTAGTCCCTCAGTTGAAGGTAGATGTAGCGCGCATTTTGACCTGCAAGAATAGGACAGTCTGGATCGGTCGAATTGCCCATCGGTCCATGACAGGCCACGCACACCTGCGCTTTCGCCTTGCCCGCCTCGGCGTCGGCGCGCGCGTGCAACGGCAGCCATGCGGCCGCGAACCAGCCGCATAGAACGGCCACCCATGCCCGGCGCGTCGAACCGCGCGCTCCCCGCCGCGCCCCTACCCTCATGGCAACGCGAACACCATCACGCTGTTGCCGCGCTTGAAGTCGATCTGCGTATTGCCGCCCGCCGCGACCGCGATGTACTGCTTGCCGTGCACCGTGTATGACACGGCGGGCGCATTGACACCCGCGCCGCACTGGAACTCCCAGAGCTTCTTGCCGGTCGCCGAGTCGAATGCGCGGAACAGGCCATTGCCTTCGCCGTTGAACACGAGCCCTCCCGCGGTCGCGAGCACGCCGCCGATGAGCGGCTGCTCGGTCTTGTAGTCCCACGCGACCTTACCCGTGTCGACGTTCACAGCGGACAGCTTGCCCCATTGCTGCTCGGACGGAATCACCTTGAACGCACCGCCCAGCCATAGCTTGCTGCCGCCCGGATAGGCTGCGTCCTCGACCTGATACGTCATCGGTTGATGCAGATTGGCCGCGTAGACGAGGCGCGTGTGCGGATCGAACGCCATCGGCGACCACTCGACTCCGCCGTTCGCGCCCGGCAGCATGCGCGCGCCGGCGGCGGTCGGCAACGTCCACATGTTTTCTTGCGGGATCATTGCCTGCGAAAAGCGGATCAGCCGTCCGGTGGCGCGGTCGTGAACGTACACGTGACCGGTCTTGCCGCCATGCACGATGCCTGGAATCATCTTGCCGTCGTTGTCGCGCACGTCGATAAGAATCGGCGGGCTCACTGCGTCCAGGTCCCACACGTCATGTGGCACGTACTGGTAGTGCCATTTGTATTTGCCGGTGTCCAGATCGATCGCGACGAGCGAGTCCGTATAGAGATTGTCTCCCGGCCGGATCGCACCATAAAGATCCGGCGACGGATTGCCCACGACGAAGAACACCGTATGCGTTTGGCGGTCGATTGCGGGCGTCATCCAGACTCCGCCGCCGAGTGTCTTGTAGAAGTCGCCACCCTTCGCGGCAAGCTGCTTTTTCTCCGCATCGATGTCGCGCTTTTCGTCGCGGCCAGTTGCGTCTTTTGTGGCCCACACGCCTTCCTGGCCGGTGTCCGGAATCGTGTAGAAGGTCCACAGCAGTTGGCCGGAATTCGCATCGAACGCTTTGACGAACCCGCGAATGCCATATTCGCCGCCGTTCGTGCCGATCAGCACCTTGCCGTCGACGACCGTCGGGGCCATCGTTTCCGAATAGCCCTGATCGGGGTCCGCGATCTCGCTTTGCCACACTACGTTGCCCGTCTTTGCGTCGAGTGCGACGAGTTTCGCATCGAGGGTGCCCATATAGAGCCGGTCACCCGATATGGCCACGCCGCGATTGTTGGGCCCGCAACAGAACGTCGTGACCGGACCCATCTTGTGCTTGTAATGCCAGAACTCCTTGCCCGTTACCGCATCGAGTGCGTACACGTGGTTGAACGACGTGGTAATGAACATCACGCCGTTCGATACGATCGGCGCCGTTTCCATCGACTCGTTGACAGCGGTCTGGAAGATGAAGGCCGGTCTGAGCTTCGAGACGTTCGTCTTGTTGATCTGCGTACCCTGGTAATAGCGCGTCTGCGCGTAAGAGCCGTTCGAATGCAGCCAGTCGGCCGGCGTGGCGGCGGCGCGGTCGAGCTGTTGCTGGCTGACCGGTTGTAGCGTCGATGGCACCGGCGAGGTCGTGGTCGTCGATCTGCTCTGAACTTCGTCTGCGGCGTACACCGCTGGCCAGCCGAACGCGACGGCAAGCAGCGGCAGGCCGACTGCACCTTGAATACGGTTGAATGGCATGAATGTCTCCTTGGCTTTTTATTGCTTTCAAGCATTTCAGCGCAGGAGTGCGACATTCATCCACGCGGTCGATGGCGTGGAAAAGCAGGATGGCGCAACCCTCACAATCACCAAAAGCGTACGATTTCGAACCGTTGATCGCTTCGTCAGGACGGGTCGGCTCCGCAGATGGGAAAAGAGTTGGGGCATCTGTTCCCAAAAGGCCGGCTCGATTAAGCGTAGGCGATGCGCATCACATTTTCTAGACTTCCGATGCGCATTTTAGAATCCGTGATTTCATACGTATGATGATTTCGGTGCGACAAGGGCGGCGCAACCATTTCGCAATCATTCAGGCACCCGAATGATTGCGCGCGCAGCGATGTTGCGCGTTGCTGGTGTGCGACGAGTAAGGCTGCTCACGCAGGCGGGAAACCCGCTGCACGAAGATTTCTAAAACCTTACTGAACGAAAGTCTCGACGATCCGCGACGGGCGGAATCACCTTTCGAATACAACGGTCCACGTTCCGCGCCCCGCCATTTTCTGGAGCCGAATGCTAGCGTTGCTCGATCAGCCAGCGGAACAGCGCGCCGAGAAACGACAGCGCATGAGCGGCCGATTGCGCCGAGATGCCACCGGCAAACGGACGTCAGTCCGGCGAACTGCGCGGCCGCAGAGGCCCGATCCAGCTCTCGCGTGGAGTGGGACGCCGCAGGAACGCGCGATAGGCCACGGCATCCTCGGTGATCCGAGACGATAACGCGCGCCCCCGCTCGACGATCGCCCACAGGATTCGCCGCTCGGCTTCCTCGCGATCCGTGCGCTGCGTTGCCGCCGACTCGTGCCGCGACAGCCACGCTTGCACGGCCTCATGGTCGTTGTCCGCATCGAGCGTGAAACTCGCACGCGGCGCGCGGAACGTGCCCGGCGAGCCATCGACCTCGTGCGGCAAGCGCAGACTTTCCCACGGAACGGTGCTGCCCGTTCGCCGCTCGTAACCAGCGCGCGCGCCGGCAAACACCGCTCGACCCGGTGCGCCCCGGTAGATAACGGGCTACGGCTGCGGGCGACGACAGTCCAGCGTACAAGGCGCGTTGCGCAGCCAGTAGGTCGGGAAGATCGGTTGGGTTCGAGGCGGCAGGATTGGAGACAGTGAGGCGCGTCTTTTCGGACAATTGAGCTTTACACATATCTAGCATTTTCCCTAGGGTAATAGTGGCGATCAAGCTGCATCAACTTCGTGCACTGGTGGCGGTCGCCGATCATGGCAGCGTGATCGGCGCGTCGCGGGCGCTATTCGTCAGTCAGCCGGCCGTCACCAAGGCCATTCGTGAACTGGAGTCCGATCTCGGCATCACGCTGCTCGGCCGCAGTGTGAACGGTGTCACGGTGACGCCGAGCGGGGAATCGCTTTTGCTGCGCGCTCGGCTGATCGTCTGTGAGCTGGAACGCGCCGAGCAGCAGATGGCGACGGAGAGGGGCGCTCTGGAAGGCAAGGTGACAGTGGGCGTGTCGCCGCTCGCCGCGCTGACGCTGCTGCCGGATGCGTATGCGCGCTTTCGCAAGCATATGCCGCAGGTCAGCGTGGAGTTCCTCGAACAGTCGGCCACGCGTCTCGTGGACGGCCTGCGCCAGGGCTCGCTCGACTTCGCGCTGGCCGCGTCGTACGAGGGCGTGACCGACCCGTCGATCGAGACCACCGAAGTGCTGACGATTCCGATGGCGTTTGCCGTGCGCAAGAGTGGCAAGCTCGCCGGTGCGACTTCGCTCGCGGATCTGTGCGACGCCGAATGGATCCATTCCGACACGACCAATGCGTATCCGCAGTTCGTCGCCACACTGTTCAGCGAAGCCGGCTTGCCGGCGCCGCGCCGTATTACGCGGTGCACATCGCAATCGCTGCTTTACAGCCTGGCGATTTCGCTCGACGCGGTGATGGCATGGGCCTCACACACGCTCGAGCTGGCGAACGCGAATGGCCAGTTCCGCCAACTCGAATTCATCGAGACATCACAGCGCGCCAAGCTGCAATTGATGCGGCGCGACGGCGCGATTCTGACGCGCCCCGCTGACTATTTCATTCGCTGCATCGTGAATACGAGCGAGATATCTGCGCAGCCATTGATATAGTTAGTTTTACGAGTTTTCACTGCGTAAGCTTTGCTTGCAGCTTGTCCTTGCTCACAAGTCCAGTACTACGGCCGCATCAGCAGACACTGGACGCGCCATGCAGATAAGCGCATGACCCGGCTCGATATCCGCCTCGACTTCACCGTCATATTGAACCTTGCCGAACAATAGACGCGCCGAGCACGTGCCGCACATGCCCGAACGGCAGCTGGAACGCGCGTCGACGCCATGCGTTTCTGCGAACTCCAGCAGACTGCCGTCGCGCGGCAACCACGCAACGGTGCGTGCCGAACGAGCGAACGTCACCGTCACCGCGTTAGCGTCGCGCGCCTTTGAGTCCGCTGCCGGTGCGTCCCGCGGGGCGGCCGTGCGCTTCACGCTTGCCGGACCGAATGCCTCAAAGCGAATCCGCTCGTCTGCGACATTCAAGCTGCGCAGTCCTTCGTAGATGTTCCGCATGAACTGCTCGGGTCCGCACAGGTAGAAGTTGTAGTCATCGAGCGGCAACACGCGCTTTAATGCGTCGAAGCTCACTCGCCCAGCCGATACGCCTTCCGGCCGCCCTTCTGCGGCGCTGTCAAACAGATGCAGCGAAACCGCCGGATGATCCGTCGCGATGTCTCTCAAATGAGCACTGAAAGGCCGCTCCTGATCGCGACGCGCGCCGTGGATAAAGAACAGGCGCTTGGACGCGCCATGCGCTTCGTCGCCTCCCGACGAGCGCAACGCATGATGCAGCATCGCGATCATCGGCGTGATGCCGATACCGGCGGATACAAATACGGCTGGCCGCCGGCTGTGTTCGTCGTAGATGAACGTGCCGGCCGGCCTTCTCGCTTCGATCTGCGCACCCACGACCAGATGATCGTGCAGCCAGTTCGACGCAACGCCCTCGCGCTTCACGCTGATCCGGTAGCGCCGCGCGTCGTGCGAATCGGAAAGCGTATAGGTGCGCAGCAGCGGCGCATCCGCACCCGATACCGGCACGCGAATCGGCAGGAACTGCCCTGCTTGAAACGGCGGCAACGGCACCCCGTCGATCGGTTCGAAGTAAAACGAACGGACCGACGGCGTTTCGTCGGCGAGCGCCACAACCTTCAAGTTCTGCCACGACGACGGACTCACCGGCTCACGCCTTGCAGACGCAAACTGCGGAGCCAGTTCGGCCTCGGACCACTGGAACGGCAATGCGCCACGGCTGCGCCGCACTTCGTTGATATGAAACCGCACGAGCCGCTCCGCGCCTTCAAACGCCGCGAGTTCGGCGCCCTCCCACACCACTTCGGCCCGTACCGCGAGGTAGACCAGATCGCCCGTCACAAAGTCGATGAACAGCAAGCCGGCCCGTGGATCGTGGATCAGGTTGCCGATCGTATTGAAGAAGCGGTTGCCGCTGTAGTCGGGGGTCGTCAGCGTGTTCGCGTCGTCGACACGAACGAACCCTGGCGCACCGCCGCGATGCGAGACATCGACGCCGCGCGCGAGGCCTGCCTCTTCCCCGAGATTCGCGCTCGCGATAAAAAACGTGTCCGCGTGCGCCAATAGCTCGCGGTCCGCATCGCTGAGTTGCGTCGCCACTTCCGCAGGTTCCACGGACAAACCCGTGTTCCGCTCGATGAAAGTCGGCGTGCGGCTCTGGATGTACTTCGGACAGTTCCCGAAGCTTTGCGTCACGTCGACCAGTAACGTATCCCCTTGCGCCGACTTCACCACGCCGTTGATCCGGTTGCGGCGCCGGGTCTGCGGCTGCAGTCCAAGACCGCCGATCATCGCGCCGGTCTGCCAGCGCCCCGCAAGCGGATCGCCGGGCAACACGCCACCTTCGATGCGAAGCGTTCGCGCATCCGGCGCCGATACGAACCCCGGCGCGGCGGCCCGCAGCGTCGCCCACGGCTGCCCTTGCGCATCGACGCCACCGAACACCATGAACGGCTGCTCGGCGAAAAACCGCCGATGCTGCTCCGGCAAGTAACGGCGAATCCCCCGGCGTCCCATCGACTCCGCCTGGCTACTTACCCCGGCGCGCTGCTGCACGGCCAGCTCGCCGGCATGAAACGGCGAAGCCTCGGCGCCCCAGCCATCCAGCGGGATAAACGTAGACATGATCGGACTCCAGCCAGAAAAGAAAAACGCAGCTTATGCGGCAAGCAGCCCCGCCTTCGTAGACGGCATCGCGATGAAGCGCGGCAACGCCTCCACCCGGCCCAGCCAGGCACGAATGTTCGGATACGCCTGCAACGACACGCCGCCTTCCGGCGCGTGCGCAATGTAGGTATGCGCGGCAATGTCGGCGATCGTCACGTGATTGCCTGCCGCGAACGGCTTGCCAGCCAGTTCCTGTTCGATCACGTCGAACAGTTTGACCGCGATGTTCTTAGCGCTCTGATGATCGAGCGGCGCGCCGAATACCGTCACCAGCCGCGCGGCACACGGGCCGTACGCGATCTGTCCGGCGGCGAGCGAAAGCCAGCGCTGCACGGCCGCCGCGCCGAGCGGGTCGTCCGGCCACCACGAGGCGTCGCCATACCGCTTTGCCAGATAGACGAGAATCGCATTCGAATCGAACAGTGTGAGCTCGCCGTCCTGGATCGTCGGCACCTGGCCGAACGGGTTCAGCGCGAGGTAGTCCGGCTTGCGGTTGTCGCCGGCTTGCATGTCCAGTTCGACGACTTCGAACGGCAGGTCGAGCAGCGACAGGAACAGCTTCACCCGGTGCCCATGTCCGGAAAGCTGGGTCGTATGCAGTCGGATCGGCTGAGCGGGTTTGGCAGCGGGCATGTCGGACTCCGGGGTTCGGTGAGGTGTGTAACGAGGATAGACGCACGCGCCCTGCGGCGGAAGACCGATAATCCGGGAAACACATTCAATCGAAGATGGACAATCCACCATGGCCGACGTACGCGACGTAAACCTGAACCGCCTGGCGATCTTCGTCGCGGTCGTCGACGCGGGCTCGCTGACCGCCGCCGCAGCCCGGCTCGGGCTCGCCAAGACGATGGTCAGCACGCACATGCAGCGGCTCGAAGCCGAAGTGGGCGCGAGCCTGCTGGTGCGCACGACGCGGCGGCTCGGCGTCACGGAGGCGGGACGCGCGTTCTACGAAGCCAGCGTGAAGATTCTGCGCGCGGCCGAAGAAGCGCTGAACGCGGTGAGCGGAGAAGCGTCGCCGGTGCGCGGCATGTTGCGCGTCAGTTCGCCGATCGACTACGGCGCGCTGGTGGTCGCGCCCGCCCTGGTCGAACTGCGCCGCGCGCATCCGCAACTCGACGTCGAATTGCTGTGCACCGATCAATACGTGGATCTGATCGCGGACGGCATCGATGTCGCGATCCGCCTCGGCCGGCTGGCGGATTCCAACTACCGCGCGGTGAAGCTCGGCAGTTTCGTCAAATGGGTCGTCGCGAGTCCGGAGTTCATCGGCAAATGGGGTCCGCCGCGCACGCCCGCCGACTTGCCCGCGCTGCCTTTCTGCGCGTTGACGGTGCTGCCGCGCCCACTGACGCTCGATCTGCGCCGCAACGGCGGCGACGGCGACGGCGAAACGCAAAGCGTGCGCTGCGAAAACGCGTTTCTGACGAACACCGCCGACGCCTGCCGCGCGGCGACGCTCGCGGGCGGCGGCTTCGGGCTGTTGACCGACTTTTCGTGCGGCGGCGATCTCGCGGCCGGTCGGCTGATCCGTCTGCTTCCCCAGTGGGCGACCGAATTCGCGAGCATCCAGGCGGTGTTTCCGCCCACCAGTCATCCGCCGGCGAAAGTGCGCGCCTTGATCGACACGCTCAAGCAGCGGCTCGCGGGCGCGTCATGAAGCGCGGCCGGCTGCGGCGCTGACGCTGCCGTTCCAGCGCAACGGCGCTTAACTTCTATCCGCGCGGGCTGTCGTTTTGCTCTACTTCGATGCAGGATGCCGCGCGTCGCGGCGTCGCCATTTGTTATCTGGAGAGCGCATGTCCGCCGATTCCCGTCCCGCTCAACTGGTCCTCACCGTCGCGTGTCCGAGCGCGGCGGGCCAGGTTGCCGCCGTCGTCGGCTTTCTCGACCGGCACCATTGCTATATCGACGAACTGACCGTGTTCGACGACGAACTCAGCGAACGCTTCTTCGTGCGCTGTGTTTTTCATGGCGCTGATAGTACCGATAGCGGCGAAACGCTGCACGTCGGCGCGCTCGAGCGCGAATTCGCGCCGATCGCGGAGCGTTTCAGGATGAAGTGGGCGTTGCACGATGTCGGCACGCGGCCCAAAGTGCTGATCATGGTCTCGAAGCTGGAGCACTGTCTTGCCGACCTGCTGTTCCGCTGGCGCATGGGCGAACTGAAGATGGATATCGTCGGCATCGGCTCGAATCATCGCGATCTCGAACCGCTCGCACAACAGCACGGCTTGCCGTTTCATCATCTGCCGATCACGCCCGACACGAAGCCGCAGCAGGAAGCGCGCTTACTCGATCTGTTCGAGACGTCGGGCGCGGAATTGATGATTCTCGCGCGCTACATGCAGATTCTATCCGGCGCGACGAGCCGCGCGCTCTCCGCGCGGGCGATCAACATCCACCATTCGTTCCTGCCCGGCTTCAAGGGCGCGAAGCCTTATCACCAGGCGCATGCGCGCGGCGTCAAACTGATCGGCGCAACGGCCCACTTCGTCACCGACGATCTCGACGAAGGGCCGATCATCGAACAGAGCGTCGAACGCGTCGATCATTCGTACAGCCCGGAACGGCTGCTCGCGACGGGACGCGATGTCGAGTGCCTGACGCTCGCGCGAGCGGTGAAGGCGTTTGTCGAACGGCGGGTGTTCATCAACGGCGATCGGACCGTGGTACTGCAATAAAAAAGCGCCGCTGAAAAGCGGCGCTCCGTTCACCCGGCTAACGCGATCACTTCACCCAGCTATCCACCCGATCGCCATGCGCGCTGATCCACGCATCGGCGGCGGCGGTCGGCTTTTCGCCGTTCTGGGTCGCCAGCATCACGCTGTCGATCTCACCCGGCTTCCATTGAAACTTCTTCAGGAACGCGACGACGGGCGGCGCCTTCTTCGCCAGATCGGGGTTCACCACGCTGTCCACGTGCTCGGCCTCGCCGAACACCTTCTTCGGATCGTCCAGGAATTTGAGCTTGTACTTCGCGAACATCCAGTGCGGTTTCCATCCGGTCACGATGATCGGCTTGCTCGCCGCTTCCGAGCGCGCCAGTTCCGCCGTCATCGCGCTGCCCGAACTCGGCATCAACTGATAATCGAGCCCATAGGCCTTGATCGCCTCGGAGGTTTTCTGCATCACGCCCGCGCCGGCGTCGATGCCGACAATGCGCGAGCCGAACTCCGCTTTCTTCGCCTCCAGATCGCCGACCGTCTTCACATCCGCGTTGTCCGGCACGATCAGACCGATCTTCGCGTCGTTGAAGTTCGGGCCGAGGTCCACCACCTTGTCCTTGAAGTTGTTCCAGTAAGCGCCATGCGTGACCGGCAGCCACGCGGACAGCGTCGCGTCGAGGTCGCCGCGCGCCACGCCCTGCCACATCACGCCGGCCGCCACCGGCACGAGTTGGACCTGATAGCCGAGACGCTTTTCGATCACGCGCGCGGCCACGTTGGAGGTCGCGACGCTGTCGTCCCAGCCTTCCACGTAGCCGATCTTGATGGTCGGTTTCGTATCGGCCGACACGCTCACGGTGCTTGCCGCCAGCGCTGCGCCCAACGCGCTCGCCACGAATATCTTTCTGATCAGTCTCATCGCCGTTCTCCCGTTTGCCTTCGACAAACCACCCATTGAACATTTAGAATCGCCAGCCAGAATTACCGGGTAGCGTTGATTTGCGACATCCAGTTGTCCGCATGCGACTTCGGCCGCTATTGCGCATGCGATTTCCCCTTACTTCTTACTTATCGACGACGAGATCGCTCAATGGCTTGCTGCAGCACAGCAGCACCATGCCCTGATCGATCTCACGCTGGCGAATGCCGCCCGCGTGTTTCATCGCGACTTCACCGGACACGAGCTTGACCTTGCAGGTGCCGCACATGCCTTGCGTGCACGACGCGGGCAGCCGCACGCCCGCTTTCTTCGCCGCGTCGAGCACGTGCTGGCCGCCCGCGCATTCGATCTCGCGGTGGCTTTTGACGAAGCTCACCTTGAAACGCGTTTCCGTCTCGGCCGGCGCGGGCGCGGGCAGTGGTTCAAAACCCGCTGCCTCCTCAAGCGCCTCGGCAAAGCTCCCGGCAGTCACGGGCGCGTCCGCGTGCTGCAACACATCGGCGACATGCACCGTGCTCAATTGCGTGGCCACTTCGCTGACGGTCTCAAACGAAAAACTTTCCTCGTGATAGCGGCTGCGGTCGAAACCGCCCTCGTCCAGCAACTTGCGCACCGCCTGCATATACGGCGCGGGCCCGCACGTGAAAACCTCGCGCTCCAGAAAATCCGGCGCGATCAGCTTGAGCAGCGGCAAGCTCAGAAAGCCGGTCACGCCAGGCCAGTTGGTGCGCGCGCCGACGCGCTCGCAAACGAACGCCGTGCGGAAATGCGCTTGATTCGACGCGATCAGATCCAGCTCGCGCGCGAAGATGATGTCGTCCGGCGTGCGGGCGCTATGCACGAACACGATGTCGCTGTCCTCGCCGAGTTCGTGATGCGTGCGACTCATCGACATCAGCGGCGTGATGCCCGAGCCCGCCGACAGAAACAGAAACTTGCGCGCCGGATGCCGCGCGCAGGTGAACTCGCCGGACGGCCCCAGCACGCGCACCTGCATGCCCGCGTGCAGATGGTCATGCAGCCAGTTCGACACCTTGCCGCCCGGCACGCGCTTCACGGTGATCGAAATCGTATGCGGCCGCGTCGGCGGCGACGAGATCGTATAGCAGCGATTGATCGCCTCGCCGTCTATCTCCAACTCCAGCGTAATGAACTGCCCCGGTTCGAACACGAACGCCCGTTCGGACGGCGCGCGGAAGAAGAAGCTCTTCACGTCGTGCGTTTCGTCGCGCACGTGGCAGCACACCAGCGTGTCGTCCGCATCGCTGTTCCAGCGCGCGGGCAGCGTCTCCCAGAAGCGCGGCTGAGTGACGCGACTCGCGGCGCGCGGTAGGGCCGGTTCGGTGCTCAGCTGAAACGTCGCCTGATCGCGCATCATTGTTCTCTCCCGCTCGTGGTTGCGGTGTCGCGCTCAGCGCATGAAGGACACGACTTTCTCGCCGTGCGAAAGCGGCTCGGTGTCGAGCGTTTGCGGCGCATTGCCGTAATCCGCGAGACGGCCGATGTACCACTCGCAGAACTTTTCGACGAGGCCCTCGGTGAACGGCGAATACGGCCCCGGCTCATACGCGCTGCTTGTCGCTCCTCGCTGCGAATACTCGACGAGCGCGCGGTCCTGATCGTTGGTCGCGCGCCATACGGCGGTCAGATTGTCGAGGTCGTAGTCGATGCCTACGCGGGCGTCTTTATGCACGAGCCACTTGGTGCGCACCAGCGTCTTGCCCGCCGCAAGAGGAATCGCCGAAAAGCTGACGATGTGATCGCTCATGAAGTGATGCCACGAATTCGGCTGGGTCCAGAACGACAGCCCGCCAAGATCGGCCTGCTCGAAACCGCCCAGCAGTTTCTTCGACGCGATCCTTGCGTCCAGCGTTTGCGATTCGCCGTCGCGATCGAGCGGCAGACGTTGCGTGCGAAAACCGGTGACTAGATCGGCCAGCCGGTCGATTTCCGCCGACGGCAACTGCATCGCTTCCCATTGCGCGGTGCGCCGCGCGACGGTCGCTTCGAACGCGGCCATGCCTTCCTCGTTGGCGGGCGTGCGCTGATAGCCGAAGCCGTATTCGTACAGTGAGATCGTCAGCTCCGGATGGTTCGCGACGCAGTGATAGCACTCGCGATTGTTTTCCATCGTGAGCTTCCAGTTGCCCTCTTCGATAATGTCGATCGACGCCGCGATCTTGCAGCCGGCCAGATCGTGCGGCAGCAGATACGGTTCCATCGCGGCGCGCATCACCGCGAAGTCGGTCGGCGGACGCTCGGCGAGGCAGATGAAAATCAGCCCCGCGAGGTTCTCGATATGTACCGCCTTCAGGCTATGTTTGCAACGGTCGAACTGCTCGCCCATGTGCTCGGCGAACATCAGATCGCCGTTCAGGCTGTACGTCCAGCTGTGATACGGGCACACGATATTGCCGAGCGAGCCCTTGCTGGTATTGCACAGGCGCGCGCCGCGATGGCGGCAGACGTTGTGAAACGCCCGCACCTGCATGTCGTCGTCGCGCACGATCAGGATCGAATCGTGGTCGAGTTCCACCGTCACGTAGTCGCCCGGCTCGGGCACGTCCGGTTCCACCGCGACCTGAATCCAGTGGTGGCGGAAGATCGCATCCATGTCGAGCGCGAAGATGTCCTCGCTCGTATAGAACGGCGCTTCCAGCGTGTAATTCTTTTTGCGGCGTTCGATCATCGCGCGAACGTCTGCCGAAACTTTCATCGTGTGCTCCGTTGCATGTCACGTCTGGCGCCGCGCCAGGCCCTCCTGGACGCATGCTGGCCCGAACCGGAATTCAGTAATCCACCAGTTGATGCTCGCGCAAATACGCGAGGATCACTTGTGCTTTTTCGACGGAACTCCCTTCTATTACGACGCTGCCGCCACGGCTTTCGGTCGTCGTCGCCGAGAGCATGCGGGCGTGGCCGCAACGCTTCTCGGCGGCGGCGAGGCGCACCGGTTTCGCGGTCGTGGGACGGCTGGTCCACGCGAGGTCGTCGGGGTTGGTTGCGTGCGGACTTGTTGCGGTTTGCGCAGCGCTCACGCGGATTGCGCCTTCGCGCAGCCGCGCATACGCATAGGTCGGCGCGGCATTGGCCAATGGATGCATCGCGATCAGCGCGGGCAGTTGCACTTCGACGCGCCGGCGTAAGCCCTTCGGCATGAATTGCCGGACTTCCGCGCAACCGTCACGCAAGCTCAGATCGACGGCTGCGCCGACCAGCGGCATCCCCAGCGCATGCGCGACGCGATACGGCAGCATCCCGCTGTCGAATGCGCCTTCCGCGCGCGTGCCGGTCAGCACGAGGTCGTAGCCTCGCAGACGCGCGGCGAGCAACGTCGCCACGTCGGCCTGCGATGCGGACCTGTCATGAAATTCAAGCACCTCGACCGCGCGCGCGCCGAGCGCCAGATACTCGCTCAACGCAGGGTTCGACGCATCGCCCGCGTGCAGCACATCGAGCGTCGCGCCGTGCGTTTTCGCGAGCGACAGCGCGATGGTGAGCGCGGCCGCATCGTTACGGCTGTAGCGCGCGGTGCCGCTCACCGGATGACGGCCCACCGAAACCAGCACGGCGATCTTCATGCGAGCGCTCCTTCAGCAACGGCGGTTGAATTGAGCAACACAGCACCGGTTCCGCGCGCGCTGCGCGCCGCGGCCGCTGCCTCGTTGAGCGCCGCGATGGTTTCCTGCGCGTCGGCGATCACGGTCAGATTCGCGCGCCTGGCGATCGGCGCGCTGGCGTCGAGATTCACGGCAATCACATGGCGGCAACTCTTGATGCCTTGCAGGTGCTGCACCGCGCCGGAAATACCAAACGCGATATACACGCTCGCCTCGACGGTCTTGCCGGTCGCGCCGATCTGCTTGTCGCGCGTGAACCTGCCATCGTCCACTGCGACACGGCTCGCGCCGATCGCCGCGCCCAGCGTGGCGGCCAGCCGCTCGAACGCGGGCACGTCGCTCACGCCGTTGCCCGCCGACACGATAAAGTCCGCCTCTTCCAGCGCCAGTTGCGCCGCGTCGATTTCCTCAATGCCGAGATCGCGCACCGAGATCCGCGACGCAGCGGCATCGTCATCGAAACGCCACTCGACCCGCTCGCCCGCGCCGACGAACGGCAGTTTCGGCTCGACCGCATTCGGCGCGAGCAGCACTACGTCCGGTAACGCGCACACCGCGAGCGCTGTATTGGCGTGGATATAAGCGGCCACGTGCGCGGCATCCAGCTCGACGACATGCGTCGCGACGCTGGCATTGGCGGCAGCCGCGTAACGGCGGCCAAGGTCGCCGTCGCCGGTTGCGTTGTCGGGCAGGAAGATATGCATTGGCGCATAGGCCGCGACACATGCGGCCAGCGCGTTCAATTCGTCGAGCGGCGCGAACGCGCGGCGGTCGAACCCCGGCAGCGCGATCAGTTTGTCGGCGCCGAGCGCGGCTGCGTCACCACTGAATTCGCCGAACACCAGCAGCACGACTTCGGTGTTCGCGTCGGCGATCAGCGCGGCGCCGGCCAGCGTCTGGCGCGCGTGTTCGTCGAGCGCGCCACGGTCCGCGTGCGCCGCAATCAGCAGCGCGCGTTGCGGCGCGGCCGTCGTGCGCCGTGGCTTCGGTGGTTCGCGATGCGCGTCGCCGGACACAGTGAATTGCAGCGCATCCGCCACGCCGCTCGCGTGGGTCACGCCGAGCGTGATCCGCTTGAGTCCGTCCGCCGTCACCGTGAACGGGCGGCGCGGGTCGATTCGTTTGAGCGTGTCCATTGCGTCACTCCAGCGCCGCAGCAACCAGTTCGGCGACGTCCAGCACTTCCGGACGCGGCCCCACCACGCCTTCGAGCATCGCCGCGCAATTCGGGCAGCCCACCGCGACGATCTCCGCGCCAGTGGCGCGCGCGTCGTCGATGCGAATATCCGGAATGCGCCGCTTGCCAGGAATATCGGTCAACGGCGCGCCACCGCCGCCGCCGCAACAGCGCCCGCGCATGCCGTTGCGCTCCATCTCCACCACCTTGATGCCGATGCTCTTGAGCAGCCGGCGCGGCGCCTCCGTCTCACCGTTATAGCGGCCCAGATAGCACGGGTCGTGATAGGTGATCTTGCGCTCCGTGAACGCGGCGACCGCGCGCGGCGACAGCTTGCCGCCCGCGACCAGTTCGTCGATCAACGCAGTGTGATGCTGCACTTCGTAGAAACCGCCCAGCGCGCGATATTCGTTGCGCAGGCTATGCAGCACGTGCGGATCGGCGGTGACGATCTTGCCGAACGAGAACTGCGCCAACGTGCCAATCAGCTTGTGCGCGAGCTGCTGGAAGGTCGCTTCGTCGCCGAGACGCCGGGCCGTGTCGCCGGTATCGGTTTCGACGCCGCCCAGCACCGCGTAGTCGATGCCCGCGCGGTTCAGCACCTTGACCAGCGCGCGCAGCGTGCGCTGATAGCGCATGTCGAACGCGCCTTCGCCGGCAATCAGCAGCACGTCCACACGACGTCCAGGCTGTGCGACCTGCACTTGCAGATCCACCGCCCAGCCGTAACGCGCGCCGATGTCGTAGCCGTTCGCGCTGCCGGTCTCGCGCAGATTCGCAAGCGTGAGCGGCCCCTTGCCCGGCACCCTGCCTTCGACCAGCGTCTGATTGCGCCGCATGTCGACGATTGCATCGACGTGCTCGATCAGCATCGGGCACTCCTGCACGCACGCGCGGCAGGTCGTGCAGGACCATAGCGTGTCCGCTTCGATCAGACTCGAAATCAGCGGCTTGCCGGGCGCGCCGGCATGCTTGCCGATCGCGATGCCGGGCGTCGGGCTGCCCGCATAGTCGGCATCCGTGCCGCCGACCATGCCTGTCACCAGATCCTGAATCAGCTTCTTCGGATTCAGCGGCTGGCCGGCGGCGAACGCGGGACATGCCGCCTCGCACTTGCCGCATTGCACGCACGCGTCGAAACCGAGCAACTGGTTCCAGCGAAATTCGACCGGCTTGCCGACGCCGTATTCCTTCGCGTCGAGCAGCGGCGTTTTCAATGCGGTAGGCGGCACCGTATCGTGGCCGGTGCGGCCGCTTCGCTCGCTGCGATCATGGCGTTCGTGATGATCGGCAAAGCGCTCCTGGCGCGGATGAAACGCGAGGTGCAGCAGGCCCGCAAGCGCATGTTTCATCGGACCGCCGCGCGCCGCGCCGAACGTCATCGTGAAGGCGCCCGCCGCGATCAGCAGCGCGACAACCGCCGCGAGCGCGCCCGACATCGCCGCAGCAGGCAGCACGATGAACAGCGCAAGCCCGAGCGCGAACGACCCGAGCAGCAGCGGCAACTGATCCCACGGCCCGCGCGAAAGCCGTGCCGGCACCGCCTTCGCGCCATGCCGGCGACGCCACACGAACGCCGCGCCTGCCAGCATCACGAGCGCGGCCAGCAGGATCAGCTTGTCGAGCCACGGCGAGTAGATCGCGAGACCGTAGTTGACGAACACCAGCGCCATCGCGAGGATCGCTCCGCCAGCGGTGGCGACGTGCGTTCTCGCGATGTACGGATCGCGCGCCACCACATGATGCAGGTCGACGAAGTAACGCTTCGGAATCGACAGCAGATTGGTCCAGCCATAGGCGCCCGCCGCGGTCGCGCGGCCTTCGCGCCAGTAGGCGGCGCGTCTTGCGAGTGCGAACGCGAGACCGGCTATCGACATCCACAGCAGGACGGTGATGACAAACACGGGGCTCATCGTCAGAAATCCTTGCAAAGGCGCAGCGCGTCGTAGATCGCGCCGTGAATGTTGTGCATCGAAATGCAGTCGCCCACGCGAAACAGCAGGAAGCGGCCATTGCCGAGTTCTTCGCTGAGTGATGGCTGCGGCTCGGACGCGAACAGCTTGTGCACGTCCACTTGCCCGCGGTTCAACGACTCCGGCTTGAGCGCCCAGTAAAGCTGGTCGTTCGGCGTGCTGCCGTTTTCGATCACCACCTGATCGACCGCGCGCTCTTCCTGTTCCTCGGTGTACTCGTTGCGGATCACGGCGATCTTCTTGCCGTCTTCCTCGTAGACCTTGTCGAGCCAGTAGTTCGGCGTATGGATCACGCCCTGCGCGTAGAGCCGCCGGTAGAAGATCGGGAACGTGGTGCCGCCGACGTCGTCGGCGACCTTCACGTCGGGCGTCACGATCTCGACGTTCGAGCCGCGGCTCGACATGAAATCGGCGACGCCCGCGCCCGCATGCGTGCTGACGCCGTCGTACACGAGCACGTTCTTGCCCGGCTCGACCTTGCCGGACAGCACGTCCCACGAACTCACCGCGAGGCCGTCCGCGACACCCCACGCCGCCACTTGCGACGTGAACGCCGAACCGCCCGTCGCGAGCACGACGATGTCCGGCTTCTCGGCCATGATGGTTTTTTCGTCGGCGGCGACACCGAGACGCCTGTCCACGCCCAGGCGCTTCGTCTCCATGTCGAACCAGCGCACGATGCCCGCCATCTGCTCGCGCTGCGGCGCCTTCGCGGCCAGCATGATCTGGCCGCCCACATAGTCGTTCTTCTCGAACAGCACCACGTCGTGGCCGCGCGACTTCGCTACGCGCGCCGCCTCGAGTCCGGCCGGCCCCGCGCCAACCACGACGACCTTGCGCTTCAGCCCGCGCGTCTTCGCGATCACATGCGGCATGGTCGCTTCGCGCGAGGTCGCGGCGTTCTGCACGCACAGCACGTCGAGCCCGTTGTACTGGCGGTCGATGCAGTAGTTCGCGCCCACGCACTGCTTGATCTCGTCCTCGCGGCCGTCGCGGATCTTGATGACCATATGCGGATCGGCGATCTGCGCGCGCGTCATGCCGACCAGATCGACCATGCCGTTCGCCAGCAGCCGCTCGGCCTGGCCCGCGTCGCGAATACTTTGCGCGTGCATCACCGGCAGCTTCACCACCGACTTGATGCCGGCCGCAAGATGCACGAACGGCTCGGGCGGCAGCGCCATCGGCGGCATGCAGTTGGCGAGCGTGTTGTGCGTGTCCGCGCCCGAGCCGATTACGCCGAGGTAATCGATCAGCCCTGTTTCGCTCATCGCCTGGGCGATTTCCTTCAGTTGTTCGTGATCGAGTCCGTCCTCATGGAACTCGTCGCCGCACATGCGCAGGCCCACGCAGAAATCCGCGCCCACCGCCTCACGCACCGCCTTCAATACTTCCGTGCCGAAACGCAGACGGTTGTCGAGCGAGCCGCCCCATTCGTCGGTGCGGAAATTGGTGCGCGGGCTCCAGAACTGATCGATCAGATGCTGGTGCGCGGCGGAGATTTCGATGCCGTCCATGCCCGCGTCCTTCACTCGTTTCGCAGCTGCCGCGAAGTCGTCGATGATGCGGCGAATCTCTTCTACTTCGATGATCTTCGCGTTGCCGCGATGCACCGGCTCGCGCACGCCCGACGGCGACATCAGATGCGGCCAGTGCTCGCCGTGAAACGCCGAGCGGCGTCCCATGTGCGTGGCCTGGATCATGATCTTCGCGCCATGCGCATGCATCGCTTCGACAAGCCGTGCGAGCGGCTCGATGATTCTGTCGGTCGACAGATTCACCGACTTCCACCAGCCTTGCGGGCTGTCGATCGACACCGGGCTCGAGCCGCCGCACACCGCAAGCCCGACACCGCCCTTCGCCTTTTCCTCGTAGTAGCGGATATAACGGTCGCCGGGCAAGCCGCCCGGCTCCGCATAAACTTCCGCATGCGCGGTGCTGACGATGCGGTTGCGCAAGGTCAGCTTGTTCAGCGTGAGCGGTTTGAAAAGGTTCGGGTAACGCATCGCGATCGACCTCGGAATGGATAGGCTTGTTGCGCTCTGTCGTGCCTGTATGCGCTTCGGGATAAGTCGTCAGGACGCGAGCGGCGACACTTCGAACACGCAATGCGCGTGGCCTTCCGCCGCGCAGCGCGCTTCTCTCGAATGCGACGGCGGCCCTTTGCGCGCGGCGTTCGGCGCGGTGTCGTTGACCCAGTCCATCGCGCCCGCGAACCAGCCGGCGAACATGTAGCAGAGCTTGCCGACCTTGCCCGGCTGCGCGAGCACGAACGACGAGTGATGCAGTTCGATGCGCGCGCGCGAAGCCGACGGATCGGCTTCGGTGATCGTGAAGATGCCCCAACCGCGTTGCGACAGACGCTTCAGGTAGTGTTCGAATACCGCCATGCCGGTGATGCCGTGCTGTTTGGCTTCCTTGTCGCACCAGAAATACGCGGACTTGTAGCCAGCCTTGTAGAGAATCTCCGCGTACGCGTCGAGGCCGAGCGCTTCTTCGACAGCGGTGTGATTATTCGTGAAGAAATGCCGCGGCACGTAGAGCATCGGCAGCGCGTCGGTGGTCCAGACGCCGGTACTCGCGTCGACGTCGATAGGCAGTTGGGGTTGCATGTGGGAACTCCGCTTTTATGTGCTTGATTGGGTAGCTGAACGCTCAGACTTTCCAGACTTCGCCGAACACTCGCACCCAGTTTTCGCCCATGATCTTTTTGATGCGCGTTTCGCTCCAGCCGGCGCGCTCCATCGCGGCAGTCAGATTCGGAAACTCGCCGATCGTGCGGATGCCCTCGGGATTGACGACCTTGCCGAAGTTCGTCAATTGGCGGTAACGGCCCTTGTCGTGCGTGATCCAGTCGAAGAACTCGGTGCTGTAGCCTTGCGTGAAGTCAGTGCCGATGCCCACCTGGTCTTCGCCGATCAGATTCACCACGTAGTCGATCGCCTCGATATAGTCGTCGACGGTCGCATCAGGGCCGCGCTTGAGGAACGGCGAGAACATCGTCACGCCGACGAAACCGCCCGCGTCGGCAATCTCTTTCAGTTGCTCGTCGCTCTTGTTGCGCGGATGCTCCTTCAATCCCGACGGGCAGCAATGCGAATAGCACACCGGTTTCTTCGACGCGGCGATCGCTTCGGACGAAGTCTTGCCGCCCACATGCGACAGGTCGACCATGATGCCGACGCGGTTCATCTCCTGAATCACTTCGCGGCCGTAGCCGGACAGGCCGCCGTCGCGCTCGTAGCAACCGGTGCCCACGAGGTTCTGCGTGTTGTAGCAAAGCTGCACCACGTTCACGCCGAGGTCCTTGAATGCTTCGATATAGCCGAGGTTGTCCTCGAACGCGTGCGCGTTCTGGAAGCCGAAGATGATGCCGGTTCTGTTCTCCTTCTTCGCGCGGAAGATGTCGTCGGTGGTCCGCACCAGCGTGAGAATCTCGCCGTGCTCGCGAATCTGCTGCTTCATTTCCGCGATATTGTCGACGGTCTTCTGGAAGCTCTCCCACACCGAGACCGTGCAGTTCACCGCGGTCACGCCGCCCTTGCGCATGTCCTCGAACACTGAGCGCTCGAACTTCGAAATGTTCAGACCGTCGATGATGATGCTGTTGTCGTGCAAAGTGCTCATCGTTTGCTCCAGGCGTACTCAGTAAATGGGGAAACGCTCGCACAGCGCGAAAACTTCGCGGCGCACTCGTTGTTCGGTGGCGGGATGGCCGTCCGGGTGGTCGCGCAGTGCGTCGAGCACCTCGACGATCAGCCGCCCGATATCGCGGAACTCGCTCGTGCCGAAGCCGCGCGTCGTGCCCGCCGGCGTGCCGAGGCGGATGCCCGACGTGACCGTGGGCTTTTCGGTGTCGAACGGAATGCCGTTCTTGTTGCAGGTGATGCCCGCACGTTCCAGCGCCTGCTCGACCTGGTTGCCCTTCAGGCCCTTGGGCCGCAGATCGACCAGCAGCAGATGGTTGTCGGTGCCGCCCGTCACCAGGTCGACGCCGCCCGCCTTCAGCACCTCGCCCAGCGCCTGCGCATTCGCGAGCACGTTGTCGATGTAGGCCTTGAAGCCGGGCTGCAGCGCCTCACCGAACGCGACCGCCTTGCCGGCGATCACATGCATCAGCGGGCCGCCTTGCAAACCGGGGAACACCGCCGAGTTGATCTTCTTCGCGATGTCTTCGTCATTCGTCAGCACAAAGCCGCCGCGCGGGCCGCGCAAGGTCTTGTGCGTGGTCGATGTGACCACATGCGCATGCTCGACCGGATTCGCATGACGCCCCGCCGCGATCACACCGGCTATGTGCGCCATGTCGACCATCAGCTTCGCGCCCACGCTGTCGGCAATTGCACGCAGCCGTGCGAAATCCAGTGCGCGCGGATAGGCAGAGAAGCCGGCGATCAGCAATGCCGGTTTGTGCTGTTGCGCGAGCGCCTCGATCTGCTCGTAGTCGATCAGCATCGATTCGCGCTTGACGCCGTATTGCACCGCGTTGAACCACTTGCCCGACAGCGCAGGCTTCGCGCCGTGCGTCAGGTGGCCGCCCGCGTCCAGCGACATGCCAAGCACCGTGTCGCCCGGCTTGAGCAGCGCGAGCATCACCGCGCCGTTGGCCTGCGCGCCGGAGTGCGGCTGCACGTTGGCGAACTTCGCACTGAACAACTGCTTGATGCGATCGAGCGCCAGCGTCTCGATCACGTCCGCGTATTCGCACCCGCCGTAGTAACGCTTGCCCGGATACCCTTCCGCATACTTGTTGGTCAGCACCGAGCCTTGCGCTTCGAGTACCGCGCGCGACACGATGTTTTCCGACGCGATCAACTCGACTTGCGACTGCTGGCGTTCCAGCTCTTTCAGAATGGCGCCGCGCACCGCCGCATCGCGCGCGGCCAGCGAGTCTTCGAAGAAAGGATTCGGGTTCGACATGGAAGGTCCGTGGGGTGGTTGACGGAAGGCCGGTAGCGGCGTCTGGCGCATTGCCTTCGCCGGTCTGCATTGCGTCTATTCTTGACGTTCGCCCCGCGCGCCAATTTACGAATTCAGACGTGTTCTTTGCCTTTTCCGCCATACGGGTCATTTTTCGACAAATCGGCATGAACGAGCCGCGGCGCAAGCGCTTTGCGTGACGAATCGCGCGAGCCGATACAACGAATGAAATGCTCAATAAACGCCGCGTATTTGCTGCACTGCGACTGATCGCCGTGCGCGGTTGAAGTGCGCGACACGCATCGGGTAGCGCCGTTCTGGTGCCGATTGTTTAGCTATCCAAGCTGTTTCTCCGGCAACCGAGGGTTTAGCCTGATGGCATGCTAGTTGCACTACTGCTCAGAATTGCAGCAGTCGCCGCTCCCCACGGCGACGCGACATTACAGATTCGAAGGAATCACTCCCCCCATGTCCACCGATCGCATTGCGTCGTTGTCGCACTTCGCCTTCATGCCGGTTCCCAACTTCACGATGATCGCGTTCACCAACGCGATCGAAGTGCTGCGCATGGCGAACTATCTGACGGGGCAAACGCTTTACCGCTGGTCGATCGTGAGTCCTGAAGGCGGTCCGGTTACCGCGAGCAATGGGCTGTCGGTCGACACCGGTCCCGTCGAATGCGTCGGCCAGCCGGACATCGTGTTCGTGGTCGGCGGCATCGACGTGCAGCGCGCGACCACGCCCGCCCATCTGTCCGCGCTGCGCCGCTTCGCGCGCATGGGCAGCCTGCTCGGCAGCCTGTGCACGGGCACGTATGCGCTCGCGCGCGCCGGCTTGCTGGCCGGTTACGCGTGCGCGATTCACTGGGAGAACATGTCGGCGCTGAAGGAAGAGTTTCCCGACACGCGCTTTCTGAAAGAGCTATTCGTAGTCGACCGCGATCGCGTCACCTGCACCGGCGGCGTCGCGCCGCTCGACATGATGCTGAACCTGATCGCGCCGCGCGTCGGCACGGCGCGCGTCACGCAGATCGCCGAACAGTTCATCGTCGAACATGTGCGCGACACCAGCGCGCAACAGAAAATGCCGCTCGTTGCGCGGCTCGGCTCGGCCAACAAGTCGCTGTTCGAAGTGATCTCGCTGATGGAGAACAACATCGAAGAGCCGCTGTCGCGCGAAGAACTCGCGCGGCTCGCGGGGATGTCACAACGGCAATTGCAGCGGCTGTTCCGCGAACATCTGGGGATGACGCCCACGCACTACTATCTGACGCTGCGTTTGCGGCGCGCGCGCGAATTGCTGCTGCAGACCGACATGTCGATCATGCACATCACGATGGCTTGCGGCTTCCAGTCCGCCTGCCACTTCTCGAAGAGCTATCGCGACGCGTTCGGCACGGCGCCCACGCGTGAGAGGCGCAAGCAGACCCCGTCGCTTGCCGCGGTGCCGAGTCTGGTGGCTTGAGGCGCGCGGTCCGCCCGGGCGTTTTTCTTCGCAACAAAAAAATAAGCGCGCTAAACGGATTTCCGTTCAGCGCGTGGGTAACTATCGCAACCCGGTTGCGTGCATCACGCTTACGCCTCCGTTCCTCGTCAAGCCGCCTTCAACAATCCATGCGGGTCGATCACAAACTTCTTCGGCGCGCCGCCGTCGAATTGCCGGTAACCCTCGGGCGCATCATCCAGCGACACCACCGTCACGTTGACGATATCCGCAATCGGCAAGCGGTCCCACAAGATCGCCTGCATCAGATTGTGGTTGTACTTCATCACCGGCGTCTGCCCCGTATGGAACGAATGCGACTTGGCCCAGCCTAGTCCGAAGCGGATGCTCAGGCTGCCTTTGCGCGCAGCGGCATCGGCGGCGCCGGGGTCGTCGGTCACGTACAGACCCGGAATGCCGATCGCGCCGGCCGCGCGGGTGATTTCCATCAGCGAATTGAGCACCGTGGCCGGCGCTTCTTCATGCGAGCCGCTGCTGCCGTGGCCGTGCGCCTCGAAGCCGACGCAGTCCACCGCGCAATCCACTTCGGGCTTGCCGAGGATCTGCTCGATCTGCTCGCCGAGCGTCGCGTCTTTCGACAGATCAATGGTCTGGAAGCCCATCTTGCGCGCGTGCGCGAGACGCGCTTCGTTCATGTCGCCGACGATCGTGCAGGCCGCGCCCAGCAATCGCGCCGACGCGGCCGCCGCCATGCCGACCGGCCCCGCGCCCGCGATATAAACCGTCGCGCCCGGCTTCACGCCCGCCATCACCGCGCCGTGATAGCCGGTCGGCAGAATGTCGGACAGACACGTGAGGTCGCGGATTTTCGACATCGCCTGCGCGCGGTCGGGAAACTTCAGCAGATTGAAGTCCGCGTAAGGCACCAGCACGTACTCGGCCTGGCCGCCGATCCAGCCGCCCATGTCCACGTAGCCGTACGCGCCGCCCGCACGCGACGGGTTCACGTTCAGGCACACGCCGGTATGCTGCGCCTTGCAGGTCGGACAACGTCCGCACGCGACGTTGAACGGCACCGAAACCAGATCGCCGACTTGAAGCGTTTCGACGTCGCGGCCCACCTCGATCACCTCGCCGGTGATCTCGTGACCCAGCACGAGGCCGACTTCGGCGGTCGTGCGGCCGCGGACCATGTGTTGATCGGAGCCGCAGATATTCGTGCTGACCACCTTCAGGATCACGCCGTGGCCGATCGACCGGCCGCGTGGATCGACCATCTTCGGATAGTCGATCGACTGAACCTGCACCTTGCCCTGCCCGAGATACACGACGCCGCGATTGCTGCTCATTGTCTGTCTCCATGTCTTGTGAGCGGCGCGCCCGACTTTGCGGGGCACGCCGTTCAACGAGCGTAGCAACCGCCGCCGCGAAGCATAGGCAGCGAACACGACATGAGTTTGGCTGGAACCGACAGAACCGCTTTTCGGCGAGCGACGGGTGGACACAAACCACCGCCGTGGCCTCGCAGCGTTACGGCCGCAAGCGCGCACGCGCAGCGCCTGCCAGGCGCGCGATCGTATCCGCACTCAGCCGCGCGGCGATTTTCTCGACGTATTCGTGATGCCGCGCCTGCAACGGCGCGCCAAGCTGTTGCGCGAGCAGATAGCGGATCAGCGCGATGCGCCGGTGCCGCAGCGCGATGCTCTGATCGAGCAGCGCGAGCGCGGCGTCGGCGTCACCTTCGTGGCACGCGCGCTCGGTGAGGCGCGCGGTGGCTAGTCGCGTCGACGGCATGGCGGTCAGTGGGCGCTGGTGTCGAAGATGGCGCGAGCGATACGTGTGACCACCGCTCGCCACGCGTTACGACATCAGCGGCCCGGCCGCGTCGAGCATGATGCGGACAAAGTAATCCGCGAAGCTGCGGCGCACGACGATCTCGAAGCTGTCCGCGCCGGTATGCAGCAAAGTCATCGGCGCCTTGAAATAGTGGCTCTGCGCGCATTGCCCTTCGCCGAACAGTTTCGGATGCAGGTCGAGCGGGCAGCCGCGCGCCAGCACGTCGCGCGTGCGCGTGCCGCTGATTTCGAGCACCGTATAACCGCTGCCGACATCCACTGCCGACGCGAACACGCCGCTCAACGCAGTACCGAGTTTCGCCTGCAACGGCGCGGTCCGAGCGGCATCGTGCGCGGTGGCCGAGCGCACCAGCCACTCGTCGGGGCCGAGCCACACCATGTCGTAGCCGTTGCCGCGCGCCACGGTGTTCGGCTTCTCCGGCGGCCGGCAGCCGATCACGCTATGCACCGCCTGCATGAACGCCGCATCGCGCGTGTCGCCACGCAGGTTCACCAGTTCGAGAAACGGCCGCTCGCTCAACCTGAACGCAGCGGACGCCGCCGCCTGATGCTGTTTCAGCAACGCGTCCACGCCCACCAGCGGCGACTCCTGCCACACACCCGTTTGTCCGCCGACGGTGCGATCCACGACCGACACCCTCCCGACTGTTTCATTCCACATGTTGACGTGCTCCTTCGCTGTCGTAGAACACCGAACTGGTGACCCTGGCGGCGATCTGCCGGCCGCTCGCAAGCGGGATCGTGACCGTTTCGCCGATCTTGTCGAGGCCGCCCTTGACGACCGCCATCGCGATCGAGCGCTTCAGGATCGGGCTGTAGTAGCTCGACGTGACGTGGCCTAGCATCGGCGCGGTGTCGCCCTGAAACGGACCGGCGACGATCTGCGAGCCTTCGGGTATCACGAACGACGGATCGTCCGCGAGCAACCCGACCAGTTGCTTGCGCCCCGCCTTCGCGGTGTCCGAGCGAGTCAAGGAACGCTTGCCGAGAAAGTCCTTGGACTTCGCGACGAGCCCCCCCATGCCGAGATCGTACGGCGTCATCGAGCCGTCCGTATCCTGGCCGACGATGATGTAACCCTTCTCCGCACGCAGCACGTGCATCGTTTCGGTGCCGTACGGCGTGATGTTGAATTCCGCGCCGGCAGCCATCAGCGCCTCCCATACCGCGCGCCCGACATTCGCCGGCACGTTCACTTCATAAGCGAGTTCGCCCGAGAAGCTGATGCGCATCACGCGCGACGCCGCGCCGGCCACCGTGCCTTCGCGATAGCTCATAAACGGAAACGCCGCGTTCGCGAAGTCGATATCCTGGCAGACCTTCTGCAACACCTTGCGGCTGTTCGGGCCGACCACGGCAAACGTGGCCCAGTGATCCGTGACCGACGCGAGCCGCACGCGCATGTCGGGCCACTCCGTTTGCAGCCAGCGTTCGAGCCACGTGAGCACACGCGCCGCGCCGCCGGTGGTGGTCGTCATCATGTAGTGCTGGTCGGCCAGCCGCACGGTCACGCCGTCGTCAAAGATCATGCCGTTTTCGTCGAGCATCAGGCCGTAGCGGCACTTGCCGACTTCCAGCTTGCTCCACGGATTCGTGTAGACCCAGTTCAGCAGCTTCGCCGCGTCGGGCCCCTGAATGTCGATCTTGCCGAGGGTCGACGCGTCGAGTATGCCGACGCTCGTGCGCACCGCGAGCGCTTCGCGCGCAACCGCCGCATGCATGTCCTCGCCCGCTTTCGGGTAATACCACGGACGCTTCCAGTTGCCGACATCCTCGAACGCCGCGCCGTTTTCCACGTGCCATTCGTGCACCGCCGTCTTGCGCGCCGGGTCGAGGAACTCGCCCAGCTCGCGGCCCGCGAACGTGCCGAACGTGACCGGCGTGTAGTTCGGCCGGAAGGTCGTCGTGCCGGTTTCGGGAATCGTCTTGCCGAGCGCCTGCGCGAGAATCGCCATGCCGTTGATGTTGCCGAGCTTGCCCTGGTCGGTGCCGAAGCCCATCGCCGTGTAGCGCTTCACGTGCTCGACGGATTCGAAGCCCTCGCGCGCGGCAAGGAAAATATCCGCGGCCGACACGTCGTTCTGGAAGTCGATGAACTGCTTCGGCCCGCGCGTGGCCAGCTCGCGCCCGCCGACCAGCCACAGCGGCGCGAGCTTCGCCTCGGTCAACTCGGCGACCTGCACTGGCCTCGGCCGAGCGACGATGTGGCCGGCCGCGCGCGCCGCCTCGACGCCCGCATCGACGGCGAAGCGGATGCCCTGGCCCAGCGTGAAGTCGCCCGCGCACGCGCCGACGCTCGTCTCCGGCTGCATCGCCTTGCCGGGCACGAAGCAGGCCTTCTCGTCATGCCAGTGCGCCTTGCCGCCCGATTGCGCGAACAGATGCAGCACCGGACTCCAGCCGCCCGACATCGCGAGCAGATCGCACGGCAACTCGCCCTGCTTCGCACCGAGCTGTCCGTTCGAATACGACGCCACGTCGACCGATGCGACGCGCAGCTTGCCATGCGCCGCCGTGATGACCGCACCGCTCATCACCTTGATGCCATGGCGGCGGGCGAGCGTGGGCAGCGTGCCTTTCGATTCACCCGCGCGCGGATCGATCACCATGACCTGCGCGCCGGCCGCCTTCAGGTCGAGCGCACATTGGTAGCCGTCGTCGTTGTTGGTGAACACCACCGCGTTGCGTCCCAGCAGCACCGCGTAACGATGCAAATAGGTCGAGACCGCCGACGCCAGCATCACCCCCGGAAGGTCGTTGTTGCCGAACACGATCGGCCGTTCATGCGCGCCGGTCGCGAGAATTACGCGTTTCGCGCGGATCTTCCACAGCAGTTCGCGTGTGCCCTTGCGCTGCGACACCGGCAGATGCTCGGTGAGGCGCTGCGTCACGGTGACGAGGTTGTGATCCTGATAGCCGAACGCGGTGCTGCGGCTCAGGATCTTCACGTCGGGCATGCGCCGCAATTCGTCTTCGATCTTCTGCACCCATTGCAGCGCGGGCTTGCCGTCGATCTCAGCGCGGCACGACAGCAGCGAGCCGCCGAGTTCCGGCTGATCGTCGACCAGCGTCACGCGCGCGCCGGACAACGCCGCCGCATGCGCGGCCGCGAGGCCGGTCGGGCCGCCGCCGACCACCAGCACGTCGCAGTGCGCAAAGCACTTGTCGTAGCGATCCGCGTCGGGCTGCTCGGGCGCCTTGCCGAGACCGGCCGCGTCGCGGATCGCTTCCTCGTACTTCGGCCAGAATTTGCGCGGCCACATGAAGGTCTTGTAGTAGAAGCCCGCCGGAATGAAGCGCGCGATCTTCTGGTTGATCGCCATGCGGTCCTTCTCGATGCTCGGCTTCGCGTTCACGCTCGCCGCTACGAGTCCCTGATACAGCTCCACTTCGGTCGCGCGCGCGTTCGGCACCGTGTATGCGCCCGTCTCCAGTTGCACGACCGCATTCGGTTCTTCGACGCCCGCCGTCACGATGCCGCGCGGCCGGTGATACTTCCAGCTGCGCGCAACGAAGTGCACGCCGTTCGCGAGCAGCGCGGAGGCCAAGGTGTCGCCCTGATAGCCTTCGTATTTGACGCCGTTGAACGTGAAGCTCAGCGCGATCGCGCGGTTGATGCGCCCGCCGCTGGGCAATCGGTCTTTCTGGCTCATGATGCGGTGCCCTCTTGTGCGTTGCTTCCTGCTTTGCCCTGTGTCTGGCTTTGCGTCTGGCTTTGTGTCTGGCCTGGTCCGTTGACGTCCGTACCGTCCATCGACAGCAGCGGACGCTCGAACGTCTCGTAGCCCTGGATCTCATAGCTCACCGTGTCGCGCTGCGCCTTGAACCAGCGGCGGCAGCCTTGCGTGTGCATCCATTGCTCGCGATGCACGCCGCGCGGGTTCTTGCGCATGAACAGGTAGTCGCCCCATTCCTTGTCGGTGAGTTTGTCGGTGTCGAGCGGACGGGCGATATCCGCTTCGCCACCGCAGGAAAATTCGGTTTCGGCGCGGGGTCCGCACCACGGGCATTCGATCAGCAGCATCCAGGTTCTCCGTTAGTGGGCGACAGCGGCGGCGCCGTGCTCGTCGATAAGGTGGCCGGTATAGAAACGCTCCAGCGAGAACGGCGCGTTTAACAGATGCGGTTCATCCCTCGCGATGGTGTGCGCATAGGCCCAGCCCGAACCCGGCGTCGCCTTGAAGCCACCCGTCCCCCAGCCGCAATTGAAGTAGAGCCCCTTCACATCGGTCTTGCTGATGATCGGGCACGCGTCCGGCGACACGTCGACGATGCCGCCCCACTGCCGGTTCATCCGCACCCGCGAAAACACCGGAAACATTTCGACGATCGCTTCGAGCGTGCCTTCGATGATGTGGAAACTGCCGCGCTGACCGAACCCCGTGTACTGATCGACGCCCGCGCCGATCACGAGATCGCCCTTGTCGGACTGGCTGATGTACGCGTGCACCGCGTTCGACATCACCACCGTATTGACGACCGGCTTGATCGGTTCGGACACCAGCGCCTGCAACGGATGGCTTTCGAGCGGCAGGCGGATCCCCGCCATGTCGGCAAGCGTCGAGGTGTTGCCCGCCGCGACCACCGCGACCTTCTTCGCCTTGATGAAACCCTTCGTGGTATCCACGCCAACTACCTGACTGCCATCGCGGCGAATCCCGGTCACCTGGCAGTTCTGCACGATGTCGACACCCGCCTGGTCCGCGCCGCGCGCGAAACCCCAGGCCACCGCATCGTGCCGGGCCACGCCGCCGCGCCGCTGGATCGATGCGCCGAGCACCGGATAGCGGCTGTTCAGATTGATCGTCGGTTCGATCTCCTTGATCTGCGCGGGCGTGAGAAACTCGGCGTCCACGCCGTTCAGGCGGTTCGCGTTCACGCGGCGCTCGGTGTCGCGCACGTCCTGCAGCGTGTGCGCGAGATTCATCACGCCGCGCTGGCTGAACATCACGTTGTAGTTCAGATCCTGCGAGAGCCCTTCCCACAGCTTCATCGCCTTCTCGTACAGCGCGGCCGATTCGTCCCACAGGTAGTTCGAGCGCACGATGGTCGTATTGCGCGCCGTGTTGCCGCCGCCGATCCAGCCCTTCTCCAGCACGGCGACATTGCGCACCCCATGCTCTTTCGCGAGGTAGTACGCGGTGGCGAGACCATGCCCGCCGCCGCCGACGATCACGACATCGTATTCACGTTTGGGCTCGGGGCTTTTCCACTGTCGCTCCCAGTTCTCGTGATACGACATCCCGTTGCGCAACAGGCTGAATATCGAATAGCGGCTCATCGTGGGTCCTTGTCAATGCTGTCTTTACTGCTGCTTGATACGTCGTAACGTGCTTCGTAGCGACTCAACACTCGATGACGTTCACGGCCAACCCGCCGCGTGACGTCTCCTTGTATTTCGTCTTCATGTCGGCGCCGGTTTCGCGCATCGTCTTGATCACGTTGTCGAGCGACACGTAATGCTGACCATCGCCCTTCATCGCCATGCGCGCCGCGTTCAGCGCCTTGATCGCGCCCATCGCGTTGCGCTCGATGCACGGAATCTGCACGAGCCCGCCTACCGGATCGCAGGTCATGCCGAGGTTGTGCTCCATGCCGATTTCGGCGGCGTTCTCCACCTGGGCGGGCGTCCCGCCCATCACGGCGGCGAGCGCCGCGGCGGCCATCGAGCATGCCACGCCCACCTCGCCCTGGCAGCCCACTTCGGCGCCGGAGATCGACGCGGTTTCCTTGTAGATGACGCCGATCGCGGCGGCGGTCAGCAGGAAGTCGACGATGCCCGCGTCGCTCGACGCATGCATGAACTTCACGTAGTAATGCAGCACTGCCGGAATCACACCGGCGGCGCCGTTGGTCGGCGCGGTCACCACCCGGCCGCCGGCGGCGTTTTCCTCGTTGACGGCCATCGCGTACAGGTTGATCCAGTCGAGCATCGACAACGGATCGCGCAGCGACTCTTCCGAGCGCGCGCGCAGTTGCGCGCATAGATCGGCGGCGCGGCGCTTCACGTGCATCGGGCCGGGCAACTCGCCGCGCACCGTGCAGCCGCGCTCGACGCAGGCGGCCATCGCGCGCCAGAGCGCCAGCAGACCTTCGTGCACTTCGGGCTCGGTGCGCGCCGCGCATTCGTTGCGCAATGTCACCTGCGCGATCGACAGGCCGGTTTCGCGGCACACGCGCATCAGGTCTGCGCCGGTGCGAAACGGATGCGGCACTTCCGCGCCGGCACGCAGGCCGTTCACGCGATCGCCTTCGCGGTTGACGACGAAGCCGCCGCCGATTGAGTAATACTCTTTCTCCACCAGCAACTGGCCGTGTTCGTCGAACGCCTGAAAGCGCATGCCGTTCGGATGCACGATGCCCGAGCCCGGCGCGCCCGGCATCAGCTTGCGAAAGAAGCCGAGGTGCTCGCGCTCGTCGAAGCCGATCGCATGCTTGCCGAGCAGCGCCAATTGCTTCGTCTCGCGGATCGACCGCAAGCGCGGCTCGATCAGATCCGGCTCCATCAGTTCGGGCAGATTGCCTTCGAGTCCGAGCAAAAGCGCCTTGTCGGTGCCGTGCCCTTTGCCGGTCGCGCTTAGCGAGCCGAACAGATCGACCTTCACGCGCCGCACGAAGCCGAGCAGGTTCGCATCTTCGATATGCGAGGCGAAGCGGCAGGCGGCGATCATCGGCCCGACCGTGTGCGAGCTTGAAGGACCGATGCCGATCTTGAACAGATCGAAGACGCTGACGTTCATGGCGTGCCTTGTGCGTGAGTGCGTCGAGTGGAAGTGTCGCTATTGCACCGCACGGCGGTTTGAACCGCTAGAATAAAAACGGCATGACAGTGGGATAGTGGCGTCAAGCGGCCCACTGGCCAAGGGTGGCGGCGCATTTGCGATGAGTTCTGACGCATTTGCGACAGGCGTCGCGGCTACAGCTCGCGATGCTGGCGTGGCGGCTGTGGCGTTGGCGTCGCTGAATGGACATGGCTCGCTGCCGCGCTGCTGGATCTCCGCTTGAAACGTGTCTCAACCCGCCGCCCTGCCCGATTTCCCCCTTTCCTTGCCGGCCGCCTGCATGAATTCCGCTGAACCACTTCCCCCTCAATCCGTCGACGGCGCCACGAAGCAACGCATCCGCTTCGGCATCATCCTGCTGCCGAACTTCACGCTGACGGCGTTCTCCGGCTTCGTCGACCTGCTGCGCCTGTCGGCGGACGAAGGCGACTTCAGCAAGCCGGTGCGCTGTTCGTGGAGCGTGCTAGGGGAAACCCTCGCGCCGGTGCGGGCGAGCTGCGGCATCCAGATCACGCCGTGGGAGACGTTCGACAACGCCGAGCCGTTCGACTACGTGGTGGTGGTCGGCGGCCTGCTGCATTCGGGGCCCGCCGCGAGCGACGCGACGCTCGCGTTCATCCGCCGCGCCGCCGCCACCGACGCGACGCTGGTCGGCATGTGCACCGGCGTATTCTCGCTGATGCGCGCGGGCGTGCTCGACGGCCATCGCATCTGCGTGAGCTGGTTTCACTACTGGGATTTCATCGAGCGCTTTCCGTCGGTGAACGAGGAAGCGCTGGTCGCGGACCGGCTGTTCGTGATCGACCGCCGGCGCATTACGTGTTCTGGCGGACGCGCGTCGATCGACGTGGCGGCGGCGATCCTGCTGCGTCATTTCGAAACCGCCACCGTGCAGAAGGCGCTGCGCATCCTGCTGGTCGACGACATGCAGAAAGGCAATGCGCCGCAGCCGCATCCGCCGGGCCTTGCGCCCGCCGCGCATCCGAAGGTCAAGCGCGCGATCCTGCTGATGGAGCAGCACGTGGGCCGCTCGCTGCCGCTCGACGAGCTGGCGCGCAAGCTCGACCTGTCGCCGCGCCAGCTCGAACGGCTCTTCAAGTCGCAAACCGGCAAAGCGCCGCAGGCCTACGCGAAGCAGGTGCGCCTGCGCACCGCCGCATGGCTGCTGACGAGTTCGGACAAGACGGTCGCGGACATCGCATCGAGTTGCGGCTTTTCCGACGCGTCGCATATGGGCCGCGAATTCCGCAAGCAGTTCGGCTTGCCGCCCGTCATGTATCGCGAGCAACGCGGCACGGCGGCGCAGACGGACGACGGCTCGGGTTACGACGAAACTTTTCCGGGCCGGGCGCAGGCGATCTGACGCGCGCGAGCCTTGCCTCGCCTCACGCCGACAAGCGCCGCTCCACACTCGGCGCATGGCCGAACTGCGCGCGATACGCCTTGCTGAAATGACACGGCGAATGAAAGCCGCACACGGCCGTCACCCGCGCAATCGACGCATCCGTGTTGCGCAGCAATTCGCGCGCGCGCCGCAATCGCAGCGTCAGATAGTAGTGCGTCGGCGACACGCTCAGGAACATCTTGAACATACGCTGCAAATGCCGTTGCGACAGTTGCACGAGCCGCGCGAGTTCGTCGAGCGATAAGGGCTCCTCGATATTCGCTTCCATCAGCCGCACCACTTCGATCAACTCGGCGCGCGAGAAGCCGACCCGCGCGTCGACGGGAATGTGCTGATAGTCGGTCGAGCCGCGAATCCGCTCGACGATGAACTGCTCGGACACCTGCGCCGCCACCGCGGGCCCCAGCCGCAGGCCGACCAGCTTCAGCATCAGATCGAGCGGCGCGGTGCCGCCGGTGCAGGTCATCCTGTCACGGTCGATCACGAACAGTTCGTCGGCGAAACGCACGTGCGGATAGCGCTGGTGCAACGGCGACATGTCCTCCCAATGCACGGTCGCGCGATAGCCGTCGAGCAGGCCCGCGGCCAGCAGCGCATACGGTCCCGTGCAGGTGCCACCGAGCGGAACGCCCTGCGCGGCCACCTCGCGCAACAACGCGATGACCGTCTGGTCGACGTAATCGCGCACGTGCCAGCCGGCGCAGACGAACAGCACATCCGGCATGCCGGCCTCGGCAAGTGTCGTGGTGGGCTTCACGGTGATGCCGTTGCTCGCGCGCGCCGGCTCGCCGTCCGGCGTGATGACCGACCAGCGGTAGTGCTGCGCGCGGCCTACATAGTTGGCCATGCGCAGCACCTCGACCGCGCTGGTGAACGCGATCATCGAAAAGTTCGGCAACGTCAGAAAGCCGAAGTGCGCGAGCCCCGCCAGCGGTGAATCGGCCTGGGGTCCGGCTGCGGTGAGCGCGTCGCGCTTCATCGGCGGCTCAGCCGTGCTGCGCGGCCGGCGCGCGGCGCACTTTCATCACGCTGCGCAGGCCCGACAGCAACGGCGCGCGCGCCATCCCCGGCGCGCGGCCGAAGCTCTCCGTGATGCGGTCGAGAATGATCGCGAGCATCACCACCGAGAGGCCGCTTTCGAAGCCGAGCCCGATATCGAGTCGCTGAATGCTCGCCAGCACGTCGTTGCCCAGACCGCCCGCGCCGACCATAGAAGCGATGATCACCATCGACAGCGCCATCATGATGGTCTGGTTCACGCCGGTCATGATCGACGGCAGCGCGTTCGGAAACTGCACCTTGTAGAGCAGTTGCCACGGCGTGCAGCCGAACGCCTGGCCCGCCTCGACGATCTCGCGGTTCACGTGCTTGATGCCGAGCGAGGTCAGCCGCACGGCTGGCGGCATCGCGAAGATCACCGTCGACAGAATGCCCGGCACGCGGCCGAGGCCGAACAGCATCGCGGCCGGAATCAGGTAGACGAACGCGGGCATGGTCTGCATCAGATCGAGCACCGGGCGCACGATCATCTCGACGGTGCGGCTCTTCGCGGTCCAGATGCCGAGCGGGATGCCGAGCAGCAGGCTGATCAGCGTCGACGACAGCGTGAGGCCGAGCGTGATCACCATCTGATCCCAGAAGCCGGTGCCGTAGATCAGCAGCAGCGCCAGCAGCGTGAACAGCGCGAAGCGCCAGCCCACCCGCCACAAGCCGATGCCCACGAAGAACGCCATCAATGCCCACATCGGCACGGCTTGCAGACCGTGCTCGACCATCGCCGCAAAACTCTCGATGACCTTGCCGATGGAGTCGAATGTTTTGGCGTCGTGGTTGAGCAGATAGTGAACGCCGTGATCGACCCAGGCGCCAAGTGGAATGACTTCAGACATGGGAACCTCGATGGCGCGTGAGAACGTGCAGCACATTCGTCTTGTTGACCGACCCGCAGTAGGAGCCGTCCGCTTCGACAACCGGCAGCGGCGCGCGGCTCGCCACCACGCGCTCCACTACGTCGTCGAGCGGCGTGCTGCGGCGGATGCATTCGATCTGGTTGATCTGCGGCGACGCGCTGCCGAGCGCATCCCGGCACACGAAGCCGCGAATCCTGCGCTCGCTGTCCAGCACGAACGCGTAGTCGGCGCTGCCGTTGAGGGTGGCGGCGACGCTCGATGCGTCGAGCCGCGACGAGTGCTGCATCAACGGCACGGCGTCGGTCTGCATCAGATCTCCGGCGGTCAGATAGCGGCTGGTGTCGATGCCTTCGAAGAACGCCCGCACGTAATCGTCGGCGGGATTCGTGATGATTTGCTGCGGCGTGCCGATCTGCACCACGCGGCCGCCTTCCATGATCGCGATGCGCGTGCCGATGCGCATCGCCTCCTCCAGATCGTGCGACACGAACAGGATGGTGCGTTGCTGCTCGCGTTGCAGTTCGAGCAGCACGTTCTGCATTTCCTTGCGCTTGAGCGGATCGAGCGCGGAGAACGCCTCGTCCATGATCATCAGCGACGGGTTGACCGCCAGCGCCCGCGCGAGGCCCACGCGCTGCTGCATGCCGCCCGACAGTTGCGCGGGCAGCTTCTGCGCGAACGGTGCGAGGCCGACCTGTTCGAGCACGGCGAGCGCGCGTTTCTCGCGCTCCTTGCGACCGACTCCCGCCACTTCGAGCCCGAACGCCGCGTTCGACAGCACCGTTCGCTGAGGCATCAGCGCGAACGACTGGAACACCATGCTCATGTCCTTGCGGCGCAGCGCCGTCAATTCCGAGCGCGGCACGCTGGCCACATCGCGGCCGTCGATCAGCACCTTGCCGGCTGTCGGCTCGACGAGCCGATTGATCAGGCGAATCAGGGTCGACTTGCCGGAGCCGGACAGGCCCATCAGCACGAAGATCTCGCCCTCCTTTACTTCGAACGACACGTTGTGCACGCCGACGATCTGCCCGGTGCGCGCGAACACGTCCTCCTTCGTCGCGCCGCCTGCCAGCATGGCGACCGCCTGTTGCGGGCTGGCGCCGAACACCTTGCATAGCCCTTCGACCACGACTTTGGGGGAATCCATCGAATGCTCTCCTTTGTCGACCGGAGTTGGTGTGTCGACCAGAGTTGGCGCTTTAGCGCTTACTCTGGTCCCATAGCGCTTACTCCGGTCCCATGCAAGACATTGCGGTCGACCGGAGTTGGCGCTTTAGCTGTCGACCGGAGTTGGCGCTTTAGCTGTCGACTGGAGTTGGCGCTTTAGCACTTACTCCAGTCCCATGCAAAGCACTTACTCCAGTCCCATGCGAAGCACTTACTCCGGTCCCACGCAAGCTAGTTGCTGACGGGGGCAGACGTCCGTCCGCGCTGTGCCTACATAGTTGCCAGAAAAAAGTGCGGGTTGCCGACTATTTGCGACAACCACATGAGGAAATGCGACACCTGCGCGGCGCGCGAAGCGGCGGCGCATGGCAAGAGCGTTGTGGGACAAGGGTTTGGCAGGTACCGGCGAGGCCAGCCGCCGATGTCGCGTTAGAGCAAGTGGGGCTCGCGCGGGGCGGAAAACGCCGGGCGCGGACAGTTAAGCCATGTATCCGCGGCAGTGACAAAGAAGGATGCATGTCGACGCGTTCGTCGACACGCCGCGTGAAACGCCCGGCGCGCGCGCGCTGAGTCTGGTGGCAGCGCGCCGGGCCTCCGCGCTCAACGGTTACTGGCTTGCGGCCGCGCCGGCCCCGGCCTTCTTCTCCGCCTGCTGCAGCTTGGCCGGATAGTTCGGGTCATTCGCGGCCGGTTGATAGCCTGCGTCCTCGAGCTTCTTCAACTCGGCGTTCTTCTTCGCGCGGGCCTCCTTGTGGGCCTCCTTGCGCTCTGCTTTGGTCGGTTTCGCAGCGCTCGCCGTCTTGCCCGCAGGGGAAGCCGAGACTTCGCTTGCGTCCTGTGCGGCGGCGAGCGGAATGCCACCAGCCACCAGTGCTAGGACCGAAACCCCGAGCATGATTCGTTTAATGGCAAAGCTCTTCATATCTGATATCCCTTGCGAAAAGTTGACAATGCAATGAAGCCTGACTGCGAATCTCCGTTCGCCACGACGAGCCGCGACGCGAACGTGAGCACGGCTCGTCGTCAAGAGCTTACAGGCAAATCGGACGAGCGCAACTGAACAGATTGGACGTTCTGCTTGATTGAATATATCGCCGCGAGATTGGCGGCAGACTGCAAGTTGCGATGTGCAAGAAGTGGTCCTGGTCGTGTTATTCGGCGTGCACTGCCTGCCCGGCAGAAGTTCTGCAATGCAGAACTTACCAAATACCCGACAACACCTTCGCCAAACGCCACCTTCCCAACTATTCCCTTTATTACAAGCGCTTATCCAAACAAATAAGCGTCAAAGGTGTGCGCCAGGTGTTTTCCCTATTCTCGACTGCATTGCAGTCCGAATCGTGATCTACCCCGTTGACATAGTACGAACGGTCGTGCCAAATTGCGCCTGCATTCAGTGCGCGAATATCCAGGCAATGAGCGCGTCGCAGCACTGGGGCGCCGCTTGAAGGGAGACACGAGCGCGCGGCGCATTCAACAGATGTACAAACCAGCATCGCCGATATTTCGCATCCCTTATCAGATTGCGAGGGCGTGCTGTTGTCCATTGAAACCGCAGCTCGCAACAGATTGCCCAGTCGAATCCAAAAAACAAGGAGACACGCAGCATGCCGGCAAGTCATCGCAATCGGGTTGGAGCCATTCTCGGATTGATGGGCGTATGCGCGCTGGGCGCGGCCCACAGCGCGCATGCGCAGAGCAGCGTCACGCTGTACGGTATCGTCGACGCGTCGCTGCTCTACACCAATAAAACGCTCAACACCACGACCGGCGAGAGCGCCGGTCATCAGTACTCGTTCACCGACAGTGGCATGTCCGGCTCGCGCTTCGGGATGCGCGGCGCGGAAGATCTCGGCGGCGGCATGCGCGCGATCTTCCAGCTCGAAAGCGGCTTCAGCGTCGCGAACGGCGCGTTCAGCAATTCGAACGGCAACCTGTTCGGCCGCCTCGCCTATGTCGGCGTGGAAAGCCGCTTCGGCACGGTCAAGGCCGGCTTGCAGTTCTCGCCGTTCTTCCTTGCGGTCTACGACTTCGACCCGCGCGAGATGGCGTACTTCGGCAGCGGACTCGTCACCTACCTGAACAACGTTTTTGTTACGGGCCTCTTCAACCCCAACGGCATCTCGTACACCTCGCCGGAAATTGCCGGGCTGCAAGCCAGCGCGCTGCTGGCGCTCGGCGGCGCCGCGGGCGACTTCCAGGCCGGCCGCCAGTACTCGGCGAGCCTGCGCTACCACCTCGGTTCGTTGACCCTCGATGCCGCGCTCTATAGCGGCAACGCGGGCGGCGGCGCCGCGTCGATCCCGGTGCCGAGCGTGGTCGAATTCAACGGCCGCGCGCTCGGTGCGAGCTACGTGTTCAACGACCTGACGGTGAAAGCGTCGTATGTGCAATACAAGGTCGCGGGCTCGTTCAACAGCCGCGTCTTTTCGGGTGGCGCGAGCTACCGGATCACACCGGCGCTGAACGTCGACGCGGGCGTGTGGGTCACGCGCGACGGGAACGACTCGTCGAACAATTCGGTGCTGGCATCGACGGGGATGACGTATGCGCTGTCGAAGGCCACCATCACGTATGCGCAGGTCGGCTTCGTGACCAATCACGGCGCGATGCACAACGGACTCTCGGTCAACAACGCGCTGAATCTGCCGACCGGCACGACGGCAGGCGCGAACGTCGGCATCCGCCACACGTTCTAGTTGCTGGCGAGCGCATGAGGCACGTGGTGGGCCGCGCGTGCGGCGCATCGCGTGATGCGGGCGGCGAAGCGTGAAGCGGCGAGCCGGTTGAGCTTCTGCATGGCAGAACCGTGACATGCGCTCAAAGAAATTGGCCAGCACGCTCTCGGCATTGCCCAAGGTTCTCCCGCAACCCTTTTCCAGAACGTCGATATGCGCCGAAAGCAAATCCCCGCGCGCCTCTTCCAACATTGAGGCAACTCGCATCAACCCTCCCACGCACCTCATCCTCCGTCTCAGTGACTTCCCTAATAATCTGCAATGCAGAACGAGCGAATGCAAAACCCTATTGACGAAAAGAGAACGCCCGTGCCAAATTTGTCCCGCACCACCGCACATCGCGTCTAAAAAGTCAGCGCCCCCTGGGCGTGTTTTCAACCGTCGGCAACCGTCGTCTGGTTCGAGCAGCGGCTGTTGTCCCGTCCGCAAATCAGGCGCGCGGCATCCCCTGAAGCCGGGGCCGTGCTCACGCCGTGTGCCTGGCTGGAGGTGTCAAAGCGTGGATATGTTCTTGCAGCAGGTCCTCAACGGGTTGACGCTCGGTGGCATCTACAGCCTCGTCGCGCTCGGCCTCACGCTGGTCTACGGCATTCTCGCGGTGCCGAACTTCGCGCACGGCGCGTTCTACATGGTCGGCGCATTCGTGTCGTTCTACCTGATGAACCGGCTCGGCCTCAACTACTGGCTGGCGATGATCGGCTCCGGCCTCGCGGTTGCGCTGCTCGCCATCCTCGCCGAGCGGCTGGTGTTCCATCCATTGCGCAAGTCCTCGGAACTGCATCCGATGATCGCCGCGATCGGCCTGCTGCTGTTTCTCGAAGCCGGCGCGCAAGCGATCTGGGGCGCCGGCTTTCACCGCATGCCCACGCCTTACGCGGGCATCGTCGAACTGGGGAACGTGAGCGCGCCGTTCCAGCGGCTCTTGATCATCGGCGCGGCGTTCGCGCTGGTCGTACTGCTGCAACTGTTCCTCAAGTTCACGGTGATCGGCGCGAGCATCGTGGCGATGGCGCAGGACCGCGAAGGCGCGTCGCTGATGGGCATCGACGCGAACCGGGTGACCATGCTCACCTTCGGCATCTCGGGCCTGCTCGCGGCGGTGGCCGCCACGCTCTATGCGCCGATCAACCTGGTCTATCCGGCCATGGGCCAACTGGTGATCCTGAAGGCCTTCGTCATCATCATTCTCGGCGGCATGGGCAGCGTGCCGGGCGCGATCGTCGGCGGGCTGATCATCGGCATGGCGGAGAGCTTCGGCGCGTTCTACATCTCGACCGACTACAAGGACATCATCGCGTTCGTGCTGCTGGTGGTGATTCTGTCGGTTCGTCCTCAGGGGCTCTTCACCAGGGAACTGCGCGCATCATGAAATTACTCGAGGGCAAACCGGGGTGGACGCTGCTGTTCGTGCTCGGGCTGGCATTTCCGTTCGTCGCCACCAACGACTACATGCTGACCGTGATGTCCACCGCGTATATCTTCGCGCTGGCTACCGTCGGGCTGAATCTGATCACCGGCTACACCGGGCAGTTCAATCTCGCGCACGGCAGTTTCATGGCGGTGGGCGCGTACACGGTCGGCATTCTCACCGTCGATCATCAGGTGCCGTTCTGGCTCGCGTTCATCGCGTCCGGCGTGGTGGTCGCGGTGCTCGGCGCGCTGGTCGGCCTCGTATCGCTGCGGCTGCGCGGTCACTACTTTTCGATCTTCACGCTGTGCGTGGGCTACATCATGTTTCTCGTGATCGAGAAGTGGGACGGGCTCACGCATGGCGTCGCGGACATCATCGGCATTCCGGCGCCGTCGGGCTTCGGCCTCGTCTCATTCGAGAATCCGCGCGCGCTCTATTACCTGGTGTTCGCTTTCCTCGTGCTCGGCATATGGCTGATGCATCGCATCGTCGACTCGCTGCTCGGGCGGACCTTCATGGCGATCCGCAATAGCGACGGGCTCGCGCAATCGCTCGGCATCAACCTGATGCGCAACAAGGTGCTGGCCTTCGTGCTGTCGGTCGTCTATGCGGGGTTCGCGGGTGGACTGTACGCGGGCGCGGTGCGCTTTCTCGGCCCGGATCTGGCGGGCGTCGAACACACGTTCGACATGACCATGTACATGCTGGTGGGCGGCATCGGCACGCTCGCCGGTCCGCTGCTCGGCGCGCTGATGATCCCGTGGCTCACGCAGTATCTGCAGTTTTTGCAGGAGTACCGCTTCGTCGTGTTCGGGCCGATCCTGATCGTGCTGGTGATCTTTCTGCCCAACGGGATCGTCGGTCTGTATCAGGCGCGCAAGGTCCGGCGCGCGCATCGCGCGGCGCCCTCGGGCGACATGGCCGCGCGCCGGCCGCAACCCACGGGAGGCGACGGTCATGCTTGAAATCGATTCGCTCAGCAAACGCTTCGGCGGCCTCGTCGCGGTCGACGACGTCAGCACGCACATCGAAGCCGGCAAGATCAACGCGATCATCGGGCCGAACGGCGCGGGCAAGACCACCTTCTTCAATCTGATCAGCGGCACTCACCTGCCGAGCACGGGCCGCATCCGCTTCAAAGGCCAGGACGTGACGAAGCTCGGCGCCGACCAGATGGCGCGCCTCGGCGTCGCGCGCACGTTCCAGTCCACCGCGCTGTTCGACCGGGCCAGCGTGCTGGACAACCTGATCGTCGGCCACCGTCTGCGCACGCGCTCGGGGCTGTGGGACGTGCTCACGCATTCGCAGCGACTGAAGCACGAGGAACGCGTGTGCCGCGACAAGGCGCGCGAGGCGCTCGACTTCGTCGGCCTGTCCGCGATCGCTACAAGAATGGCCGGCGACATCTCGCAGGAAGAGCGCAAGCGAGCGGCCGTCGCGCTCGCGCTCGCCACCGGACCGAGCCTGATGCTGCTCGACGAACCGGCCGGCGGCGTGAATCCCGAAGAGACCGAAGGCCTCGCCGAACTGATCCGCAAGCTGGTGAAACACGGCGTGACCGTGTGCCTCGTCGAACACAAGATGAACATGATTATGAAGCTCGCGGACCGCATCATGGTGCTGAACTACGGCAAGAAAATCGCCGCGGGCACGCCCGTCGAGATTCGCGCGAATCCGGCCGTGATCGACGCTTACCTGGGGAGCGAGCATGCTGAAGTTTGACAACGTGTCGCTCGACTATGGCAGTTTTCGCGCGCTGGACGGCATCAATCTGCACGCCGCCGACGGCGAGCTGGTCGTGCTGCTCGGCGCCAACGGCGCGGGCAAAAGCTCGATCTTTCTGGCGACGAGCGGTTTGCGCCGCGCGGCGGGCGGCAGCCTGCGCTTCGGCAATCGCGAGCTGCTCGGCATGACGCCCGCGCAGATCGTGCGCAGCGGCGTGATCCAGTGCCCCGAGGGACGCAAGCTGTTCCCCGGCATGTCGGTGCTGAAGAACCTCACGCTCGGTGCTTACGTGCATCGCGGCGACAAGGTAGGCAATCAGCGCAATCTCGACCAGGTGTTCGCGCTGTTCCCGCTGCTCGCCGAGCGCCGGGACCATGCGGCCGGGTCGCTGTCCGGCGGCCAGCAACAGATGGTCGCGATCGGCCGCGCGATGATGGCGCGGCCCAAGGTGCTGCTGCTCGACGAGCCGTCGCTCGGACTCGCGCCGCTGGTGGTCAAGCAGGTGTTCGACGTGATCCAGCAGATCAACCGCGCGGGCACGACCGTGCTGCTCGCCGAACAGAACGCGTTCGCGGCGCTGAAGATCGCCCACCGCGCGTATGTGATCGAGAACGGCCGCATCGTGCTAGAAGGCGATCACGCGAGCCTGATGAAGAACGAAGCGATCCGGCGCGCGTACGTCGGCGGCTGACGCTTTATATGCATTCGATGCATTCGTCGCATTGCCGCGCGGTGCATTCCAGCATTCGAACCTTCTCAAGGAGACACATATGACGATCAAACGCTTGTGCGGTCGCGCCGGACTGGTTGCGGCCGTCGCCACGACCGCGCTGATGAGCGCGGGCGCCGCGATGGCGCAGCAGGTGGTGCACATCGGCTTCTCGGGCCCGTTGAGCGGTGGCGCGGCGAAGTACGGCCAGGAAGTCCTCGACGGCATGCAGATGGCCGCAGCCGATGTCAACCAGGCAGGCATCGAGGTGGCCGGCAAGAAGATCAAGTTCGAGATCGTGCCGCTCGACGACAAGTACAACCCCAGCGAAACCGCGATCAACGCGCGGCGTCTCGCGCAGGAACAGCAGGCTGCGGTGGTGCTCGTACCGCATTCGGGCGGCGGCTTCGCGGTGCAGACCAGCAACGAGCAGCAGAAGCTGCTGTTGCTGTCATACACCAGCGTCCCGCAGATCAGCGAACGCGGCAACAAGCTGACCGTGCGCATTCCGCCCGCGTTCACGTCGTATCTGAACTCGTTCATCAAGTATGAAATGGCGACCTACGGCAAGAAGGTCGCGCTGGCCGCCACCGACACCGACTACGGCAAGGTCTGGGTTGCCGCGTTCAAGCCCGCATGGGAAGCGGCCGGCGGCACGGTCGTCGCCGACAACGCGATGTCGTATAACCGTGCCACCGATTTCTACAGCGGCGTGAGCCGCGTGCTCGCGGCCAAACCGGATGTGCTGTTCATCGGCGGACCGTCCGAGCCGACCGGTCTGGTCGCGCAGCAGGCGCGCGAACTGGGCTTCAAGGGCGGCTTCATCGTGATGGATCAGGCCAAGCTCGATGAGGTGGCCAAGGTGACGAGCGGCTATGCGCCGCTGAACGGCGCGATCGGCGTGCTGCCGCTCGCCGACGATCAGACGCCGAACGCGAAGGCCTTCGTCGAACGGTTCCGCAAGACTCACGGCGGACGCGATCCGAGCCAGGAAGTGGCGCTGAACTACACGGCGGTCTACGCGACCGCGCTTGCGATGAAACTGGCCGGCAGCGTCAGCGACGCGACCGCGATCCGCAATCAGTTCGACAAGGCCGTGAAGGCGCTGCCGCCGCAGAACAATCCGCAAAGCGTGACGGGTGTGGATGACCACGGCGGCTTCGTGATCGGCAATCCGCTTGCGGCGGTGATTCAGGGTGGGCAGTTGAAGCAGGCGGCGTTGAGTTCGTTGACTGCGGCGAAGTGAGGGTTTGGGGTGGTGTGTAAGACAGGCGCCATGGTGGTCACGGCGCCTGTTTTTGTTTGACGCGTGAGCCTCTGAAACCTGAAGCGAAACGGATATCCGGATTCTGCGGTCGATTTCGGCTCTGGCGATGCAACAGTTGCTGTGCGGAACAATTGACGATCGCAAGATGCCCACGGGCCATCTGCGGTCGTTCATTCGCGCTCCCACGCGGACATTTAAATGTCGGCCTCGGCAGATATCGGTCCCCGCGTGAACGACGGGGGTTGGGTCCTGGCTCGACCGGACGCACGTCTCTGTGTGCGGCCACGCGATCGGGAACGTCCGGTTGCTACGGGGGTTCGCTTACTCCCAACCAACGGATCTGGCTGATTGCGTCCATATCTCGATCGTCGTTGAATCGTCGACGCTTTTCAGCATCACTTTGCGCGGAGCAGACCGTCCTTAAGGGCCCACGTTTGCGGCGGCCTGCGTGCCACTCTGAGAAATGTCGAACACTTCCGAACTGGCAAGGAAATCGGCTCCCTTGCCACCTACGACGAGCAGGCGGCCGTCAGGCAGGAGCGTCGCAGTGTGAGCGGTGCGGCTGTTTGCCATGGAGGCCGCAGCCAGCCATTGTCCGCTGGCGGGGTCGAAGATCTCCACTGACGGCACGGCACCGGAGATGGGGTCTGAACCACCTACAACGACGACTTGGCCATTCTGCATGACGGTAGCGGTGTGTGAGTCACGACGGGTCACCATGGGCGGCATGGGTTGCCAGCTCATGGTCTGCGGGTTGAACAACTCCACCTGATTGGTCGGGAATCCGGAAGCGCCGGAGCTGCCGCCCGCAACCAGGACGGTGCCATCGGCGAGCAATGATGCCGTGTGGAATGCACGATCCTGGCTCATGTCGGGTACTGCCGTCCAGGTATTGGCGATCGGGTCATACACTTCCGCAGAGGCCAGTTTCCCAGTAGTGTTGTTTTCCCCACCTGCGACGAGAACACGGCCGTCCGCAAGCAGGGTTGCCGTGTGGGCGGCCCTGGCCGTGTTCAGGGAAGCAACCTGTGTCCAGGTGCCTGTGCCGGGATTGTAGAGTTCAGCCACGGCAGTAGTAGTGCTGCTCCCATTGTTCCCCCCTACAACAAGGACCCGACCATCCTTGAGAAGGGTTGCGGTGTGACTCACGTGGGCTACTGTTGTGGGGGCCGCTATGCTCCATTGCGTGTCAAAGATTTCGACCGAGGTCACTCCGCTGCCGCTGGCTCCCGCGCCACCCACGACTAGCACTCGGCCATCCTGAAGCGTGGTAGACGTGTGCAGGAAGCGCTGTGCTCTCATTGCCTGGGCATTGAGCCAAATTCCTGCCAGGGTGCGGCTTTCCACAGCGCCCAGTATCTGTGGGGCGCGTGAGGTGCCGGTGTTGAAGCCGCCTGCCACCAGCACTGTGCCGTCAAGTCGCAGCGATGCTGTATGTGTCACGCGGGGATTATTCAGACTGCCGGAAGGCGTCCACGTACCAGCAGCTGTCACAGTCAGGCTCAGGGTGGTCTGGGCTTGACCTGCCGGGTTGGACGCCGTCACCGTGTACTGGGTTGCGGCTTGCGGGGCAGTCGGCACACCCGTGATAGCACCGGTCACGTTATCGAGGTCGAGACCGGCAGGGAGGGTCGGGCTGACCGCGAACTGTGTGGGCACCCCACCCGTGAGCGTCGGCACATTAGGCACAATGGGCTGACCCACGACGTACACAGCATCGGTATAGGCAACCGTGGAAGGAGGCACCACCTGCACGGGAGGAGGCTCTGTGGGAGGCACCGCCGATGAGGGAGGCTCTGTGGGAGGCACCACCTGTTGCTGAACCGCAATGGAGATATTCGTTTGAACGTTTCCCGCGGAATTGGCGCCGGTTACCGTGTACTGCGTTGCCGGTTGGGCGACCAAGGGTGTCCCACTGATGACACCGGTCTGAGGGTTCAATGAAAGGCCCGATGGGAGGCCCGGATTAACAGTGAACTCAGTGATCGCCCCTCCAGTAGTGACAGGCGTGTTCGGGAGGATCGCCTGGTGTGCCTCGTAGATTGCAGACACGACAGGATAGCTCAGGCCATCCGGGGCGAGTACGTGGTCAGATATCTCGATCTGGAGACGTCCGGTAGCTGACCCTTGTGAATTCGTGGCCTTCACGACGTAAATGGTCGCCACAGTAGCGGAAGAGGGAGTCCCGCTAATGACACCCGTGTGAGGGTCGAGCGTCAGGCCGGGTGGGAGTGCGGGCTCAACGGAGTATGAAACCGCCTGTCCGCGTACACTGGGCTCGTTCGGAATGATGGGCTGGCCTACCGGATATACCACGGAGCCATCGGCATACCGGAGTGCAAAAGGCCGAATGAGCTGAGTTGGATTAGACAACTCATCCCCACTGCAGCCGGAAAACTGGGTGACGAACAGGGCCACAATGAGAAGGAAGAGGCTGCCGACCAGTGCTCGGGTGCTTGAGGTTTTCATTTCTGTTTCCCTCCCATCCCTCTATCCTTACCAAGAATAGTCAGTCAATTCACCTCCGAGGGAAGTTTTTTTCATACTATTAGCGAAACTCGGTCCTGGCGCCCCTCCCTGAATCATGCAGTCAACACCTGTGCGATCGAAACCATTGAAAACGCCTACCCGCGCCGCACTAAACCAGGCGTCGCCGAATGGCTAAAAGCTGCCGATCAGGTCGCGCCCGGCCCACCGTCCGTTCGGGTCGACATGCGTCCAATGCCTCGCCAATGCCTCACAAGCACGATTCCCGCGATGCGGCATGCATTGCGAGCGTCAACCGCCGAATCCGAACGAACTCCACCCGCCCCCTTCCTCTCACCCCTTCAACGCCTCAACAATCTGCTCCCGCACCTGTGGCCGCTCAGCAAACGGATCAGTCGGATTACGCGGCGTCATGATATCCTCCGCACGCGTCTTCACGGCGCCAAGCGCATTCGGATGCGAGAAGATATAAAACTGCTCCGCACGAATCCCATCGAACACCATCGCCGCGACCTCCTCCGCGCTGATCTTCCCCGAACTCACCGCCTTCTCGCTGAGTGCGCGCGACGCGCGTTGCGACAAAGTCGGCGGCGTATCGTTGGCGAGTTCGGCCGGGCGGTTGCGATGCGCTTTGGCAATGCCGGTCGGAACGAAGTACGGACACAGCACCGAGCACGCCACCTGCTGCGTTACAAGCGAGAGATCCTGATACAGCGATTCCGTCAGCGACACCACCGCATGCTTCGACACGTTGTACGGCCCCATCATCGGCGGATTGAGCAGCCCCGCCATCGACGCCGTATTGACGATGTGCCCGCGATATCCGCCATCGCGTTTCGCGGCCTCCAGCATCAGCGGCGTGAATGCGCGCACGCCGTGAATCACGCCCCACAGATTGACGCCGAGCAGCCATTGCCAGTCGCGCTCGGTGTTCTCCCACACTAGCCCGCCGCTGCCGCCCACGCCCGCGTTGTTGAACACCAGATGCACGCTGCCGAACGCGTCGAGCGTGGCGTGCGCCAGTGCGTCGACCTCGCCGCCCTTCGCCACGTCCACGCGGCGCGCGATCGCCTGCGCGCCGGCCGCGTTGACCTCGGCGAGGGTTTCGTCGAGCGCGTCCTGCTGTACGTCGGCCACCACGAGCCGCATGCCGAGCTTCGTGCCGAGCCTCGCGAACGCGCGCCCGAAGCCGGAGCCCGCGCCGGTGATCACCGCGACCTTGCCTGCAAAATCGTCCATGCGTTGTCGTCCCAATGTTTAGGTTGGTGTGGGTTTTTCTTGCGATTGCGCGCAGGTGATTTGCACCAGTGCGCCTGGTGCGACAAGTACGGCTAGCGCGCGACGGGATAGAACCGGTCGCGCAATTCCCGCTTCAGTACCTTGCCGATCGGACTGCGCGGAAAGCCGTCGACAAAGCTCAGCGCGGAAAGACGCTGCATCTTGCCGAGCCGCGCATTGACCCACGCGAGCAGCGTGTCCGCGTCGATTCGCGCGTGCGGACGGCGCACTACGAAGGCAACCGGCGTCTCGCCCCATTGTTCCGATTGCGCGCCGATTACCGCCACATCCGCGACGTCCGGATGCTGGCGCACTTCGGCTTCGAGATCGCTCGGATACACGTTGAAGCCCCCCGAGATGATCATGTCCTTCTTGCGGTCGAGCAGCGTCAGAAAGCCGTCCTCGTCGAAGCGGCCCATGTCGCCCGTGCGAATGAAGCGCTTGCCGCTCGGGTCGTGCCACTCCGCTTCCGCCGTCTTCTCGGGTTGGCGGTAGTAGCCGGTCATCATCGCCGGCGAATGGCCGACGACCTCGCCCACCTCGCCGGGCCGCACCTCGTTGCCGAGTTCGTCGATCAGGCGGATGTCGTGCCCTTCCATCGGCCGCCCGACCGTATGCAGCTTGGCCGGCCATTCGTCGGCCTCCAGTTGGCACGATCCGCCGCCTTCGGTCATCCCGTAGTACTCGGTGAGCTTGCCGGGCCAGCGGCGCACCACATCCGCCTTGATGCCGGCCGCGAACGGCGCGCTGGTGCAGAACTTCGCCCGGAAGCTGGACAGGTCGTAGCGGTCGAAATCCGGATGCGCCATCAGGCGCTGATACTGGACCGGCACGAGCATCGTGTGCGTGACGCGGTGCTGCTGCGCCAGTTCCAGATAGCGCGTGGCCTCGAACCTCGGCATCAGCACGACGGTGCCGCCGAAGGTCAGCGTCGGCATGAAGCTCACGAGCGTCGTGTTCGAATACAGCGGTGTGGAGATCAGCGTCGTCGCATCGGGTCCGTAGCCGCGCTGGATGCTGCGCACCGCGTAGGCCCAACGCATGCCGTGCGATTGCACGATGCCCTTCGGCGTGCCGGTGGTGCCGGACGAATAGATGATGTTGAACGGCCACGCTTGATCGATCGTCACCGCTGCGGGCGCTGCGCGGTCCGGCGCGAGCCACGCGTCGAGCGCGGTGTTGCCGGAGTGACCGTCGAGCGCGACCGGCACCGCGCCGATTTCAACGGCGACTGGTTCGAGCAGACGCTTGACCTCGGCGTCGATGAACAAGAGCCGCGCGCCCGAGTTGCCGATCATGCTGACGAGACTCGCCGCGCTCGACGAAGGCGCAAGCGGCGCGACTGCCGCCCCCGCGCGCAAGCCGCCGAGAAACGCCACCACGTAGTTGACCGACGCGGCCGCGCACAGCGCGATCGCGTCGCGCGGCTGAATGCCGTCGCGCTGCAACGCGGCGGCAAACCGGTCGACACGCGCATCGAGCGCCGCGTAGGTGACGACTTCGCCGCCGCAGATCAACGCCGGATGCACAGCGCGCTCTTTGGCGAAGCGGCGCAACATGTCGGTGATGCAGACGAACGGTTCGTCGAGCAAGGGTTCGAGCCATGTCATCGCGCCGCGCCTCCACTGCTGTTGCCCGCATTCCCTTGATTGCCGCCGCTCGCCGCAGCTGTGCGCGCCGCGTCCTCTTCCTGCAAGATGCGCCACAGGATCTTGCCGCTGCCCGACTTCGGCAGAGACGTGACGAACTCGACGATGCGCGGCGCCTTGTACGCCGCCATCTGCTCATGCGCCCAGTCGATGATCTCCTGAGCGCCGATCGTCCCGGCATGCGCGGCGTTGGGGACCACTAGCGCCTTGACGGTCTCGCCGCGCTTCTCGTCCTTCACGCCGATCACGCATACTTCCTGAATTGCCGGGTGCCGGTACATCAGCGCCTCGACCTCGGCCGGCCAGACCTTGTAGCCGGACGCGTTGATCATCCGTTTGAGGCGGTCGGTCATGAAGAAATAGCCGTCCTCGTCGATATGCCCAAGGTCGCCGGTACGCAGAAAGCGTTTGCCGTCGAGTTCGATGAACGCTTCTTCGGTCGCCTTCGGATTGCGCCAGTAGCCTTGCATCACCTGCGGCGCGTTGACGACGATCTCGCCCGTTTCGCCTTGCGGCAGTTCCTGCAGCGTGATCGGATCGACCACGCGCGAGTCCACGTCGAACACGGGAATGCCAAGACACTGCGGCTTCGGACGATGCGGTGGATTGATGTGCGTGCCGGCAATCGTCTCGGACATGCCGTACCCCTCGACATAATCGAGCCCGGTCAGCGCCTTGAGCTTTCTGGCGATCGCGTCCGGCATCGCCGCGCCGCCGCCGCGCGCACCGGACAGGCTCGACAGATCGTATTCGGCGAGGCGCGGGTTCGACAGAAAGTCGACCATCATCGTCGAGATCGACTGCCACGCGGTAACGCGATATTTCTGCATGCATAACGCGGCCGCGTCGCGATCCCAGCGCGCCAGCACCACGATCGTGGCTCCGGAAAAGACCGCGCTGTTCATGCCGCCCTGCATGCCGGTGACGTGAAAAAACGGCAGCACGGAAAGATAGACGCCGTCCGGCGGCGCCGAGAACCACACGCAGCCGCCGAGCAGCGTGCTCATCACGCTGCGATGCGTATGCATGCAGCCTTTCGGCTTGCCGGTGGTGCCCGATGTGTAAGGCATCACGCACAGATCGTCGGCGCCGGTGGTGAGCGGGCCGGGCGCGATGCGACGTTCGAGCACGGCTTGCCACGACGTGACGCCGTCGATGTCGAAGGTCTTGCGCGGCGCCGCGACGAACTCCGGCACGGCAATCGGCGACGGCCGCTTCAGGTAATCGCTATATGTCGCGACGATCACGTGTTCGAGCCCCTGCCCCGGGCCGTTGCCGATCAGCGGTTCGACGTTCGCGAACAGGCACTGTGGCGCGATGATCGTGGTCGCGCCGCTGTCCTCGACGTAGTGCGCCAGCTCGACGCTCATGTTCATCGGATTGACCGGAACCACGACCGCGTTCGCCCGCAAAATGCCGTAGTAGGCGATGATCCATTGCGGACTGTTCTGCATGTAGAGCAGCACACGGTCGCCCGCCTTCACGTGGCACTCGTGCTGCAGGAAGCCCGCGATCCGCTCGGCTTCGTCCTTGAACTCGGCGAACGAAACCGGCGTGTCGTAAAAGACGATAAACGGCTTGTCGGGAAAACGCGCCGCCGAGACTTCGGCGTTGTAGAAAATGTTGGTCTGCGGCAGCGTCAGATGCAACGGCACTTGCGGCGGCCAATGGGGATGATGGCGTTCGTTCATAGGCGTCTCCTGCTTGACTGTCGGGCGCGCTTCTCGGTTGCCGCGCGCTTCGTTCGCGTCCGCCACGCGGGCGGACGCACTGGATTTCGTGCGTGATTCGGCGCTGCGCTCCAGGTTCTGCGCTGGATACAGCTCTACAATCGGCTCGCCATGTACGGCGCCGATGGATTTCACGCGCGTTCAATGCGCGAGATGACGCCCCAGCTCCATGCTCGCGATCGCATTGCGATGCACCTCGTCGGGGCCGTCGGCGAAACGCAGCGTGCGCGAACTCGCGTACGCGCGCGCGAGGCCGAAGTCGTCGCTGACCGCGCCGCCGCCGTGCACCTGCATCGCCCAGTCGATCACCTGGCAAGCCATGTTCGGCGCGGCCACTTTGATCATCGCGATTTCCTGGCGCGCGTCCTTGTTGCCGACCGTGTCCATCTTGTGCGCGGCATTGAGCACGAGAAAGCGCGTCTGGTCGATCATGATGCGCGCGTTGGCGATCCGTTCGCGCGTCACGCCCTGATCCGCGAGCGGCTTGCCGAACGCGACACGTTCGAGCGAGCGGCGGCACATCGCTTCGAGCGCGCGTTCGGCGCGCCCGATCAGCCGCATGCAGTGGTGAATGCGGCCCGGTCCGAGCCGCCCTTGCGCGATCTCGAAGCCGCGCCCTTCGCCGAGCAGCATGTTGCTCGCCGGCACGCGCACGTTTTCAAAAGCGATTTCGGCGTGGCCGTGCGGCGCGTCGTCGTAGCCGAACACCGGCAGGTGGCGCAGCACCTTGACGCCGGGCGTTGCCATCGGCACCAGGATCATCGACTGCTGCTGGTGCCGGTTCGGATGATCCGGATTGGACTTGCCCATGAAGATCAGGATCTGGCAGCGCGGATCGTTCGCGCCCGAGGTCCACCACTTGCGGCCGTTGATCACGTAGTGATCGCCGTCGCGCACGATGCGCGCTTCGATATTGGTCGCGTCCGACGACGCCACTTCCGGCTCCGTCATCGCGAACGCGGAGCGGATCGTGCCGTCGAGCAATGGCAGCAGCCATTGCTGTTGCTGCTCGGGGCTCGCGTAACGCACCAGCGTTTCCATATTGCCGGTGTCCGGCGCGGAACAGTTGAACGGTTCCGCGCCGATGTGCGAGCGCCCCATGATTTCGCACAGCGGCGCGTATTCGAGGTTCGTGAGACCCGCGCCGTATTTCGACTCGGGCAGAAACAGGTTCCACAAACCGGCGGCCTTCGCTTTCTCCTTCAATTGCTCGATCACCGGCGCAGGCTGCCAACGGTTGCCGGACTCGCGCGCGGCGTCCATCTGCGCGTCGAAAACCGCTTCGGCCGGATACACATGCTCGTCCATGAAAGCATTCAGGCGTTTCTGCAGACTCTTGACCTTGTCCGAGTGCTGAAAATCCATGCGGCGTCTCCTGGTTTTTTTGCGTAAGCGCAGCGCGGGCACGCTGCGCGTTAGTCGCTGCGATCACTGCGATCTGAAACGGTACGCCTCGCCTCAGACGATGATCGACCCGCCGTCCACCGCGAAGTGCTGGCCAGTAATGTGACGCGACGCTTCGCTCGCGAGAAACACCACCGGACCCTTGAGATCCTCATCGCCGCCCAGACGCTGCAACGGCGTGCGCGAGACGATCGTGTCTTCGAGTTTGTCGAGCAGCCCCGCCGACATCTTCGACGGGAAAAAGCCCGGGCAGATTGCGTTCACGTTGATGTTGTACTTGCCCCATTCGGCTGCCAGCGCGCGCGTGAAATTGATCGCCGCGGCCTTCGACGTGTTGTACGCGATTGTGTTCATGCCCGGCGGCGAGCCCTTGAGCCCCGCCACCGACGCGATGTTGACGATCTTGCCCGCGCGCCGCGGGATCATGCTGCGCTTGCCGACTTCGCGCGCGAGAAAGAACGGCGCGTTCACGTTCAGGTTCATCACCTTATGCCACGCTTCGTCGGGATAGTCCTCGGCCGGCGCGCCCCACGTGGCGCCCGCATTGTTCACGAGAATGTCGATGTGGCCATGCACGCCTAGTACTTCGTCGACGAGACCGGGTATTCCCTCGAAGCGCTGGAGATCGTTCACCACGGTCAGCACCTCGATGCCACGACCCTGCAGATGCGCTTTCGCCTCGGCGAGTTCATCGGCCTTGCGCGCGGTGATCGCGACGCGGCAACCCATCTCGCCGAGCGCTTCGGCCATTTGCAGACCGAGTCCGCGTGAACCTCCGGTAATCAAGGCAACCTTGCCGTCCAGCTGAAACAGGTCTTTCACAGACATCGCGTCGCTCCTCCAGTGTGTTCTGCTATGCAGATTCGGATTCCATATTTGTCGACCATCATACGTGCCGAAATTTCGCGTGTAAATAAAAGCACGATCATTCGATTTCAATATAAACTGACACGCATCGCCGCTGTGTGGCTTATCGGGATTACCCGCATAGCGCGCTTGTTCAATCGAACTGTGCCGGGTCTCAGCCCACGTTTTGTTGTGCCTCGCGCAGTTGTTCTGCATAGCGGCTTAACTTTGGACGAGGTCGACTTCCATGCAAGATGCGCTGATCATCAACACGCGTGATCTGGATTTCCAGCTATTCGAGGTACTCGAGGCCGAGACGCTCACACGGCGCGCGCGCCACGCCGACCACAGCCGCGAGACCTTCAGCGCCGCACTCGAAACCGCGCATGCGGTGGCCGTCGAAAAGTTCGCGCCGCACAACCGCCTGCTCGACGAGCACGAACCGCAATTCGACGGGCAACGGGTCTCGATGCCGGATGAAGTGAAAGAGGCGCTCGACGCGTTGCGCGGCACCGGCTTTCTCGCCGCGGGGAAAGACTACGAATGGGGTGGCATGCAGCTGCCGTCGCTGATTTCGTTTGCGTGCCTGTCGCTCTTCAAGAGCGCCAACATCGCGGCGTCCTCTTACGCGATGCTGACCACCGCGAATGCGAACGTGATCGAACTCTTTGGCAGTGCTACGCAAAAACGCAAGTACCTGCAAGCGCTTTTCGAAGGCCGCGCATTCGGCACGATGGCGCTCACCGAACCGCAAGCGGGCTCGAGTCTGTCCGATCTCGTCACCACCGCCACGCCGAACGAAGACGGCACCTATTCGATTCGCGGCAACAAGATTTTCATTTCAGCCGGCGATCATGAATTGAGCGAGAACATCGTCCATCTGGTGCTCGCGCGCATTCCCGGCGGGCCGCCGGGGGTCAAGGGCATATCGCTTTTCACCGTGCCGAAATTCCACGTCAACGACGACGGCAGCCTCGGCGCACGCAACGACGTGGCGCTGGCGGGGCTAATTCACAAGATGGGCTGGCGCGGCACGACATCGACCATGCTGTCGTTCGGCGAACATGGCGAATGCGTCGGCGAGCTGGTGGGCGAACCGCATCACGGCCTCGCCTACATGTTCCACATGATGAACGAGGCACGCATCGGCGTGGGCCTTGGCGCCGTGATGCTCGGCTATCGCGGCTACCTGGCCTCGCTCGACTACGCACGCGAGCGGCCGCAAGGCCGCCGCCCCGACAACAAGAATCCGCTCGATCCGCAACTGCCGCTGATCGAACACGCGGACGTGCGCCGCATGCTGCTTGCACAAAAGGCCTATGTGGAAGGCGCTTACGCGCTCTGCCTGTATGCGGCGCGTCTCGTCGACGAACAGCACACCGGCGAGAGCGACGCCGCGCGCGCCGACGCGGCGCTGCTGCTCGACCTGCTGACGCCGGTGGTCAAATCCTGGCCGTCGCAATGGTGCCTCGAAGCGAACAGCCTCGCGATCCAGATTCACGGCGGCTATGGCTATACGCGCGAGTACCCGGTCGAACAGTTCTATCGCGACAACCGGCTGAACATGATTCACGAAGGCACGCACGGCATTCAGGCGATCGACCTGCTGGGCCGCAAGGTCGTGATGAAACAGGGCGCCGCGCTCGCCCTGCTGGCGCGCGATATCCAGCACACGCTCGACGCGGCGCGCAGCCACGCGCCGCTGCATGCTCATGCGCAAGCGCTCGACCATGCGTGGCGCGATCTGAGCCTGACGGTCGAAGCCCTGGTGCCCACGCTGGCTCATGAAACCGAACGCGCGCTAGCGAACGCCAACGCCTTTCTCGAAGCATTCGGCCATATCGTGATTGCGTGGACCTGGCTGAAACAGGCGATCGTCGCGAGCGCCGCCCTGCCCGGCGCGCGCGATCAAACAGACGCGGACTTTTATCGCGGCAAGCTGCACGCTTGCCAATGGTTCTTCCGCTGGGAGTTGCCGCGTGTCGCGTTGATGCTCGCGACGCTGCGCAGTCTCGACGACACCACGCTCGAGATGGCGCCGCAGTGGTTCTAGAAGATGAAGATCGCGCGGCCGCTCAATGCAACAGCGCGATTTCGAGTTGCGTGATCACGTCGATCAGGCGTGGCCGCACCTGTTCGAGCAGAAACTCTTTCGAGAATTTGAAGGACGACCCGCCCACGTTGATCGCCATGATCGGCAGTTCGCCGCCCGGCTGGAACGCGCGCGCAATGCCGTTCACGTCATTCTGCCAGTCGCCGAACGAGGTTGTCACGCCGAGCGTGTGGTAATCATCGAACGCCTTCTCGATGCCGCGCCGCGTCTTTGGCCACGCGACGTGGTCGAGCTCGCGCACCTGCTCCATGAAGTTCAGACGATCGTGCTCGGGAATCGCCGCGACCCACGCGCGGCGAATCGCGGAGGTCGCCACCGGAATGCGCGAGCCGACTTCGAGCGTCAGCGTGAGCGCCACCGAGCCACGGCAATTTTCCACGTAGATCATCGAGAGCCGGTCGCGCGTGCCGAGCGACACCGTCGCGCCGGACACGCCGGCCAGCTCGTGCATCACCGGCCGCGCGATCTAGCGCACGTCCAGACGCGCCAGCATCGCGCTGCCGAGCGCGAGCGACGCGGTGCCGAGCCGGTACTTGCCGCTCTCCTTCAGTTGAATCAGGTAGCCGAGCAGCGTCAGCGTGTGAGTAAGGCGCGAGACTGTCGACTTGGGCAGCCGGCAACGCAAGGCCAGTTCCTGATTGTTGACATCCTCCACGCCTTCAGGACGGGGATTCCTACTGCATCTAAGCCGCAATGGCTTTGGCTGCTTCGGCGGGTTCCTGCTTCTTCGAGCGGCCTGACTGCGCCGTTTCTCCACAGGCTAACAAGCGCTGTCCGCGCTCTAAAACATTGATCGCGCCGACGTGATCGGCGTTTGCTTCATGACCGCAGCCCACACACGCGAACAGGGCTTGCGTGCGCCGATTGTCGGTCGACACATGGCCGCAGCATGGGCACCTGCGGCTCGTGTTGGCCGCTGGGACGGCGACAAAGAAACCGCCGCGCCATGCGGTTTTGTATTCGAGTTGGCGGCGGAACTCGAACCAGCCTTGATCCAGAATCGACTTATTGAGCCCGCTTTTGGCGCGGACATTGCGCCCCGGCGCGTCGAGCGTACCGCTCGCCGATCTGCTCATGTTGCGCACCTGCAAGTCTTCGACGGCAATCATTGCGTGGTTTTTGCTGATCGTGTTCGATGCTTTGTGCAGGAAGTCTTTGCGGGCGTCCGCGATGCAAGCGTGGATACGCTGCACGCGGGCCTTCGCCTTTTTCCAATTCGACGAGCCCTTGACCTTGCGCGACATGCGGCGCTGATATTTCGCGAGGCGTTGCTCGTGCTTTCTGAAGCTCGCGAGCGGTGCGATGAACGTGCCGTCGCTCATGGTCGCGAGGCGAACCACGCCGACGTCGATACCGACCGCCGCGCCGTGCGGCACCGGCTGCGCGACCTCGCGTTTTGTCAGGATCGACACGTACCACTTGCCGGCGCGATGCGATACCGTCGCGCTGCGTACCCCGCCGAGTACCATGCGGCTGTTGCGGTAGCGGATATAGCCGAGCTTCGGCAGCGAAATGCGGCCGTTCTCGCGATCCAGTTTGATCTGCTTGGGATCGGGATAGCGGAAACTGTCGGATGACTTCCCCTTGCGCTTGAACTGCGGGAAGTCGGCGCGTTTAGCAAAGAAGTTCTGGAACGCACGATCAAGGTCGAGAATCGCCTCGTCGACAGGATGGCGCGGCGCATCCGCGAGCCACGGAGTAGCCGTGCTGTTGCGCCATTCAGTGAAGCACTTTTTCATCGTAAACTTGCCGATGAACTTTCCACCGGCCGCGTGGTTTTCCTTCTGGAGCGCCAACGCCTTGTTATAGACGAACCGACACGCGCCCGCGAACTGGCGCATCTTGCGCACCTGCCCGGCGGTCGGCATCAATTCGAATTTGAAGGCCTGGAGTCGTTCCATAGACACGATCATAATTGGGGCTATGACCACAGACAACGATATTCGACACGGACGCTACTGCGTGTTCTTGATGGACGTGCATTTGGTCTTTGTCACCAGGTACCGGGGTGGCGTTTTTACGAAAGAGATCCTCGACGATATGCGCAGCGTCTTCACGAGTGTGTCCGCCGACTTCGAAACCGCGCTAGTCGAGTTCGATGGCGAAGACGACCATGTACACCTGCTGGTGAACTACCCGCCCAAGGTCGCCGTATCGGCACTGGTGAACAGCCTGAAAGGCGTTTCGAGTCGTATGATCCGGAAGAAGAACTACCCGAGCATCCGGCGCAAGCTGTGGGGCGGCGCGGTTTGGTCGCCGTCGTATTTCGCCGGTAACTGCGGCGGGGCGCCGATCAATGTCATCCGCCAGTACATCGAGCAACAGCGAACGCCGCACTAAGGCCCAAGAAGGACGCCTATGGCGTCCGCGCTATCCTTCCTCCCCTGAAGGGAGAAGGTTGCCGCGCACGTGCTCAAAACGGAACGCGCTCCCGCGAAACGGTTGCATCTGAACGACAAACCGTGAGGCCGGATCGAGGCTGATCCGGGCTGCGGAATTATAGTCTGAAACTTGAAACACATTTAATCCGGACTGTTGACGACTGAAGTGCGCGAGCACCGGCATGTCTGTCGATGCAACACCCGCATCAGTTTTTCCAGCGTGAGCGCGTTGGCTGGAGTATTGTTTAAGCGCGCCGGGAGCGCGGAGGCATCACTCTTCTATAAGACGGACGCTCCACGTGGGCCACGACTTGCTCGCAAGCGCGCGTTTTTTTGCATGCAACGAAGCGACATCAACTTATCGAGGATGGGAAAAACGTGAAAACAGTCAATCTTTTGAAGGCGCTCGGTATCGCGTTGTGTGTGGCAACCGCCTCCAGCGCCTATGCCCAGACCAGCGACGCCATGGCGGCGTCGGGCGCGATGGCTGCGCCGGCCACCAATGCCAAATCGACTCGTGCATCCGACCGCAAGCTAGGCCGTGACGTGCGGCGCGCGCTGTCGAGAACGCAGGGCTTCAACGTATCGAACGTGTTCGTGCGAGCGCGCGGCGGCGCGGTGACCTTGACCGGATCGGTGCCGGAAGGCCCAATGATTCAGCAGGCGGCGGACGTGGCGAGAGGCGTTCCCGGCGTGACGTCGGTGAGCAACAAGATCACGCTTGGCGTGCAGGGCGGCGGTGGTGGTGGTTGAACGCGCAACGGTCGATTGAATGACCTCGGGTGGCGCCGCGAGTCGCGGCTTGCGAAGAGTACATCGCGAACCGCGAACATAGGGCGCCGCCCGCTTTCCCGATCTGGCTGATTTTGCCGATTTTCCCGATAGTTGAAATCCTCAGCGTCGAACGAGGCCGACGACATAGCGGCACACCTCATCGCCCGCGTTGAGGAACTCGCACTCGACCGGCGCGCCGAGTTGCAGACAATCCCCCGCTTCGAGCCGGTAAGTCTGGCTGCCCTCGCGAAACGTCAACACCCCTAGCGTGACCCAGATCTGCTGATGCTGAAACACGAATGCATCCGATGGATAAGGCACTCTCACGCCCACCGGCAATTCGATCTCCAGCAACTCCAGCACGCCGCCGGTAGGCGGTGAAATGCGCCGCCGCGTGTAGCCCGTTTCGGGGTCCTGCCAGAGCGACTGATCCGCGTGGCGCACGAGCCGCTCGCCGGTTTGTTCGGCGAGCGCCAGCAAGGTCGACAAGGTCAGCCCGAACGCCCCCGACAAACGCCCGAGCACCGTCGCGGTGGGGCTCGCCTCGCCGCGCTCGATCTTGCTGATCATCGCCTTCGACACGCCCGAGCGCTCCGCCAGTTCGCTCAGCGACCAGTTGCGCGCTTCGCGCTCGGTCTTCACGCGCGCGGAGATGGCCTGGGTCAGATCGATGGCGGTGGATTCGGACATGAGAGGGTCGTCGAGAACAAGTGAGTACCGCAAAATTATATCGAGGCGGTGCGGCTTTTAATGCGCGGCTCGCCGGGGCTCAGGCATCAGGCAGGTATCCCTCAGGCATCGCGCGCAGAAGACGAAACTGTGTCTTGCATAGTGATTTTTCGTCCACTATATTAAACGAACCAGCTCGGCGCACAAGCGCTGCTCAGCGCCGCGGGCAAACCATCATTCGTCAATTCGTAGGCAAATCGTAATGATTTGTCCATTCAGCCGGAAGACACCATGCCGAAGGAAATCGTACTCAACGCATTTGACATGAACTGCGTAGGCCACATCCAGCAAGGCTTGTGGACCCATCCGCGCGATCAGTCCACTCGCTATACGGACCTTCAGTACTGGACCGACTACGCCCGCACGCTGGAAGCGGGCCTGTTCGACGGCATCTTTTTCGCCGACGTGGTGGGCGTCTACGACGTGTACGGCGGCAGCCCCGACGCGGCGCTGCGCGGCGCGGTGCAGGTGCCGGTCAACGACCCCACGCTGCTGATTCCGGCGATGGCCTCGGTCACGCGTCATCTGTCGTTCGGCGTGACGTCGAACCTCTCGGTCGAGCAACCCTATCTGTTCGCGCGGCGCATGTCGACGCTCGATCATCTGACGCGCGGCCGGGTCGGATGGAACATCGTGACGGGCTATCTCGACACCGCGTCGCGCGCGATCGGCCTGACCGGGCAGATGGCGCACGACGACCGCTACGACCTCGCGGACGAATATATGGAGCTGGTCTACAAACTGTGGGAATGCAGTTGGGAAGACGACGCGGTGCTGCGCGACAAAGTGCGCGGCGTCTATGCGGACGCGGCGAAGGTGCATGTGATTCATCACCACGGCAAGCAGTACCGCGTGGACGCGCTGCATCTGAGCGAGCCGTCGCCACAACGCACGCCGGTGCTGTATCAGGCCGGCTCGTCGGCGCGCGGCAAACGGTTCGCCGCGGCGCACGCGGAGTGCGTGTTCGTCAACGGCCAGGCGAAGCCCGCGGTGAAAGCGATCGTCGACGACATTCGCGCCCACGCGGTCGCGGGCGGCCGGCGCGCGGACGACATCAAGGTGCTGCTCGGGCAAACGGTCATCACGGGCCGCACCGAGCGCGACGCGCAGGAGAAGTACGAGGAGTACCGGCGCTATGTCAGCTCCGAAGCGGCGCTCGTGCATGCGGCGGCGTCGCTCGGCATCGACTTCGCGCGCTACGACCTCGACGAGCCGATCGAAACCGGCAAGAGCCAGGCGATCGTGTCGAACGTCGAAGCGATGACGCGCGCCGCCGGTCCGCAGTGGACCAAACGCAAGTTGCTCGAACAGATGGTGCTCGGCAGCCGGCAGACGCCGCTCGTCGGGTCGGCCGAACGCATCGCCGACGAGTTGATCGCGTGGACCGAGGAAACCGGCGTGGATGGTTTCAATCTGTCGCGCACGGTGGCGCCCGAGTGCTTCGAGGATTTCATCGAACTGGTCGTGCCGCTGCTGCAGGAACGCGGCGCGTACAAGCGCGCGTATCGCGACGGCACGTTGCGCGAGAAGCTGTTCGGCCACCCGCGTTTGCCGTCGACTCACACGGCGGCGCGGTTTCGCTCGCCGGCTTGCGCCGAGGCCGCAACGGGCGACGTATCGAACTGATGCCGTTGCCGCGCATGTTTAATTTTGTGTCGTGTGTGCGGCACGCAACGTCGCAACGACACGCCGATCTTTCAGCAGAGGCTTCCCATGCTTGACAAGCGCACCTTCCGCGACGCCATGGCCGGGCTCGGCACCGCCGTCAACATCATCACGAGCGATGGCGACGCGGGTCTCGCCGGCTGCACTGCGTCGGCGGTTTGCGGCGTGACGGACGAGCCGCCTACCCTGCTCGTCTGCATCAATCGCAGCAGCCGCAACAACGCGGCTTTCCGACGCAACGGCAAGCTCTGCGTGCACGTGCTGAGCGCGGAACAGCAGACGCTCGCCGCGCACTTCGCGACCAGCAAGCTGCCGATCGGGGAACGCTTCGCCGCCGCGCAATGGGACCGGCTCGTGACCGGCGCGCCGGTGCTACATGGCGCGCTTGCGTCGCTGGACTGCGAGATTGAATCGGTCACGGAGGTAGGCACGCATACGGTGTTCTTCTGCGCGGTAAGAGCAGCGCATACGCATGGCGCTGGCGATGGGCTGATTTATTTTGGGCGGCGCTATCACCGGGTTGGCGAGCGTTCGGTGCATGCGACGCATCATGCGTGCGGCTGAAGTGGGGCGCTTGCCGTTGAAATCGTGGTTGATTCAAAGGCAAGGCCACGTTAGCGGCGTGACGTAATTGTTCTGCTAGAAGCGTTTACTTTTCGTTCTGCGGATGCGCTACGCGGACATGTTGAAGGTGGAGTTGTGCTTGTCAGTGCTTGCGCAGCTTCGATCACATTCGCCGACAACCACAGGCCGTAAAACCCGAAATCGGAAAACGACGCCACCCGTCCACCCAGTTTCCATCAGCCGCGACCCTACCCGCATCACACTCCACGCACCACCATCACACGCTCACAACACCCGTCAGCGGCGTTCCCCCTGCTTTCCCAAACAGCGCCGACGCGGTGCGCTGAGGATCGAGCCCAAGACTCTCGCTCGCGGTGCCGGCGATCAACGCATCGAGCGAAGTCGTCGGCTTCAGGTCGCGCCCTTCGTAAAGCTCGCGCGACGCAAGACCCGGCCAATCGGCGATCACGCGTCCGCCCTGCACCGAACCGCCCAGCACCATCGCCGCCGACGCCGTACCGTGATCGGTGCCGCCCGTGCCGTTGGCCGCGGCAGTCCTGCCGAACTCGGTGGCCACCAGCACGGTGGTGCGGTTCCACAACGGGCCCATGCCGTCACGCAACGCCGCGAGCATCGCGTCGAGCGCTTTCAGCTGATTCGCGAGGCGCGCATTCTGCGCGCTGTGCGTATCCCACCCGCCGGTTTCGATCATCGCGATCCGTGGACCATCGTCGCGTGACAGAAAGCCGGCCGCGAGCTTGCCGAGGCTCGCCGGGTCCTGACGCGCACTGGCGTCGCCTGCGAGACCACGCGCCGTCATCGCCGACTCCCACAGCGGGCGCAATTGCGCGTCCTGCTCGTAGAGTTGCGAGACCCCCGTGAGCAGATCGTCGGGCGCTTGCGGCAATGCCGATGGCGCATACGACGTCACCGCCGCCGCTCCGCGCAGCGCCATCGGCACGGTCGGCGCGAAGGCTATCGCGTTTTCTCGCGTGGCGGGCAGTTGCGTAACGAGCCGGTTGAGCCACCCATCCTTGACCTGATACGGCGATGCGCCGCCCGTCTCCAGCACGTTCTGCCCGTCGAAGTGCGAGCGGTCGCGATAAGGCGACGCCACCGCGTGCACGAACAGCGCCTGCCGGTTCGCGTACATCGCGGCGGTCTGCGTGAGCGCCGGATGCAAGGCGAAGGTGCCGTCGAGCCTGGTTGCGTTCGACGTATCGATCGCGAGCGCACCGCGCAGCGTCGCATAGGCGGGTTCGGCGTAGGGCACGACGATGTTCAGCCCATCAGCGGCCCCACGCTGAATGACGAACACGAAACGGCGATCGGTGGCGACGCTCGCGAACGCGATGCGCGGCGACACGAGCAATGCGCCGGCGCCAGCGGCGGCGACGCTCAGAAAACTGCGGCGTGACAGCATGGCATTCATCTCCGTTGAAAATCCGGCGAGACCAGCAGCAGCGCGATCGCCGTGGACGCGCTTTCCGCACGTGCTACAGCCGTGGCCGTAGGCTCACCCAGCGATCCGGCCAGCAAGGTCTGCCCGAGCGAGCGGGCGTCGAGCCGGTCGCCGACGCGCGCGGCGAAACGCTGCGCCATTTCCACCCGGCGCACCAGCGCATCGGGCGCGGCCCAGCTCGCCGCGATGTCGTCGTAACCGGCGGGCGAGCCGGGGCGCCACACCGGCTGGCCGAGCTGCGTGAGAATCGGCGCGCTTTGCAGATTGCCGAGGTCCTGCCAGCCGAGTCCGCGCATCGAAGAAATGGTCCACTCCCACGGCGTCTTGAACTTCACCGCAGTCGGCGACCACGCTTGCGGCGTATCGAGCAGCGCGCGGTACACGGTCGGCAGATCGCCGCCGCTGCGCTCGAATGCATTCGCAAGACGTTCGCTCACGCCCGGCGGCGGATTGTCGGCGACGAAGTGGCGCGCCAGCTTGACGCCGATATGCTGTGCCGTCGCCGGGGCGCGTGCGAGATCGTGCAGGATCGCGAGCGCCTGCGCTTCGCCGGGTTCGTCGTAGCTGCGTCCCATGATGGTCCGCGAACCGGGCTCGTGCAGCGCCGCGCGAAACACGAAGCTGCCGGGCGCGGCGTTCTGCTCGATGCCGCGCCGGTTTGGGTTGGCGAGGTTGCCCGCATTGCCGGGATTGCCGGCGAGACTCCAGCCGGTCAGCGCGCGCGCGAATTCGGTGACGTCGTCCTGGCTATAGCCGCTGCGCACGCCGAGCGTGTGCAGTTCCATGATCTCGCGCGCGAGGTTTTCGTTCAGACCGCGTTTGCGCTCGGGGTTGCGTTGCGCCGCGCGCAGCGCCGCCATGCTGTCCGGCCCGACCGAACGAGTCTGATCGAGAAACACTTGCATGGCCGGATGACGTTCGACCGCCACCAGCATGTCCTCGAAGCGGCCGAGCACGTGCGGGCGGATCGCCTCCGCTTCGAACGAGCCGGCCAGCGCGGCGACGCCGGCTTTCTCGACGGAGACCGCGAAGTGGTTGGACCAGAAATGCACGAGGCGTTCGACGAACGGCGCCGGTGTGGTCAACGCGCTCGCCACGCGCGCATTCACCGACGCGCGGTACATGTCGAGTATTTCGCCACGCAGGGCTTTTCGTTCGGCTTGCTTCGCGGTTTGGGCATTGGATTGTGCGCTGATCTGAGCATTGGTTTGCGCAGCCGCGGACGCACTGCTCGCCGCTCCCACCTGATTGACACCCGCGCTCTCTGCCGGATTCTGCCGCGCCTGCTGACTGAATTGCATGCGCTGCTGCGCCAGTTCGGTCGACAACGCCACCGAGTCGGGCTGGCTCGCCCACGCGGCCGGCCGTGGCTGATATAGCTCGAACTCTGCGAGCAGCCAGCCCTTCGGATCGGCGGGCGGCGCGTCGTCGGCACGCGCGCCGAGGCCGAAGCGGTTCAGCGCAATCGCCGCTGCGTTCAGGTTCGGTGAGTTAGCCATACCCCCCTCTTCGGCATCGGATATGTGTTAAACGGCCGCCCGTCGATAATCCGTCGCGCCCGTGCGTCTTTTTTCAATCACCCGAAGTTTCGCCCGACGCCGGCTTTGCCCGGCTAGCCTGATTCTGCGCATTGCCCGCCGCCGGCTCACGCCACTGCCCGCGCAACTTCAGGCTCTCGGCGAACCGCACCCGCTCCTCGGGCGACAGCGTCGCTGCAAAATCCGCCACGCTGCCTTCCATCTGCGCGCGCAGACTGCTGTCGGCCGCCCGCGTGCGGGCCAGCGCGGCATCCAGCGCCGCGCGATCGAGTTGCGGCGCCGCGAGCACGCGCAGCACCTCGCGCCGCCCATCGCGTCCCTCGCGCGCAAACTGCCGCCCTTCGCGGCGCGCATTCTTCAGGCCGTCGATAAAGTTCTGCTGCCGCTCGGCGGACAACGTCTGCGCCGCGAAGCGCAGCGCGCGCTGTTGCGCGAGCACCGGCGCGTTGGCGCCGTGCGCTGCGTACCATTGATAAGCACCTCCGAGGATCGCGCCCAGCAAGAACACATTGAGCACGAGCGACGCCACTAGTACGACTTTCCACGACCGGCCGTTCATTCGCCGCTCCAATCGGCGGACGTGCCACCGAAGCTCGAAGTTAAATAAGAGGATTCGTGCAGCGGCAGCGCGTTCTCCGTCAGCACGAAGAACGACACCGCGAACGCGCCGGCCACGCCGCCCAGCAGCCCGACACCGGCGACCGCCGCGCCCGACCACCACAGCCGCCGCCGCGCCGCCGGCCGCCGCAGCGGCGCGCGCTCGACGATGCGTTGCTGCAACGCCATGCCCGGCGGATCGATGTTGTCGGCTGCGAGCCACGCGTCGATGCTGGCGGCGTCGCTCAACACCGCGTCTGCTTCCGCGCGATGCGAGCTCGCCCAGGCTTCTGCCGCCGCGCGCTCCTGCAACGGCCAGCGACGCGGATCGGCACCGTAGGCTTGAACGATCTGATGGAATCTTTCGGGCGTCATGACTTGTCCTTGCTAAGGCCGCTGCCGGCCAGTTGAGCGCGCAGATTGCGGCGCGCGCGGGCCAGCAGACTTTCCAACGCATCGACGGTGATGCCCATCAGGGCCGCGGCGTCGATGTTCGACATCTCCTGGTAGTAGCTGAGCACGAGTGCCTCGCGATGCCGCGCCGGCAATGCGGCGAGCGCGGCGCGCACCCGTTCGTCCTGCGCGCGCGCTTCGAGACGGGCGTCGGGCGGCGCGGCGGGATCGGCCTCTTCGGGCAGTTCGTCGCGCGGGTCTTCGCGCCGGCCGCGCAAACGGTCGTAGCAGAGATTGAGCGCGACGCGATGAATCCAGGTGTCGAATTTCGCGTCGCCTTCGCGCCAGAGCGACGCCTGTTTCCAGATTCGCACGAACACTTCCTGCGCGACGTCCTCCGCTTCCATGCGGTCGCCCAGCATGCGCATCGCGAGGGCGAGCAGACGCGGCAACTTACGCGCGACGAGCGAACGCACCGCAGCCGGGTCCTGGCGGCCGACCCGCTCGATCAGCTCGGCGTCGGGATCGCGATCGCTCAAGGCGTGGCGCTCCAGCGCGCGAGTGGGGGGCGGCGGGTGGATGGTCTCGGGCGTTGCGGTTCGGGTTGCCGAAGCTCGAACCCGCGCGCCCCGAACCCATGCAGCCGAGGCCATGGCCGCATGACTCGCGCGCGCTCGCACCGGACCGCCCCGACGCGTCGCCTCATGGAACGAACGTGGTTCACTTGCCGCGGCTCCTTCCGATGCAACTCACGTTGGTCTCACCTCTAACAGATCGTTGCAGGCGCACCGCATCGAACGGCACACGCGAACGGCGAGTCGCAGAGCACTACGCGCTGCGCCAGTCGCGATCAATATACGATGACCGCCGGCCGATAGTAGGCCGGCCGCGCCGGGTAGACCACACAGCCGGCGAGCGAGACCGCCAGCAGAATCATTGCGAGCATTTTCACGGCAGCCTGCCTGGTTGAATGACGAGAAGCGTGATGCAAAGCGCCAAAGCGCGTCGCACGGCGTCGTGGGACGCCCCGTTCACGCCCAATGCCCTTCCACCCAGCGCCAGTTCGGCCCGCGCTGCGCCCAGTGCCCCGGCACCCAGTGATAGCCGATGCGCACCGGCTGCCAGTGTCCCTGCACCCACACATAACGGCCGTGCTCCCAGCGCCAGCGTCCTTGATCCCACACATAGCCGGCGCGCGGCGCGGGGACGACTTCCACACGCGGCGTCGGCGGCGCCATCGGCGCGACGATCACGGCCTGAGCCAGCGCGGGCGCGGCCGTCAGCATGACGGCGCCCCACAGCGAGGCGGCCAGCATGGAGCCCAGAAAGCGAAGCGGTCGACTCGATTTCATATTGGTTTCTCCCATTAGATGCAAAGCCCGAAGCGGCTCCGTTTCTTCTTGAACGCAGCAGCGGAAAAAATCCGTCGCTGCGATTGGCGCTGGAAGAAAACGCGTGGAAATACGCGCTGCGTGACGGCGAAAACAGGCTTGCCGAATGAGCCGATGAGAGACCCGATGAATGAACCCGCGTCAGCGTAACGACAGCAAGGGTTATACAAATGAATGGCGAACGAGAGCCAACGTAATGTTTACGCCCCGAAATATTCACCATTGAATGGTTCAATGCGCGCAGTTTTAAGCGGTAAAAGCACTAGCTGTATTTCTAACAATATCCCCCCAGCGCAATCCACACGCTTGTCGATGGAAACGCTGAACGGCGAAGTCGAATCTGGAGCCAGTCACATGTTCCGTAGAACCCTGTTACCCATTCCGTTTGCCGCGCTGCTCACGCTCGCTGCATGCGGCAGCAATAGCGTCAGCTCGACCGCGTCCGCGCCGACCGGCGCATCGACGCCGGCCGTCTCGGCGCAGGACGCTGTCGCAACGGCCACGCCGATCAAGCACGTGGTGGTGATTTTCGGCGAGAACGTCTCGTTCGATCACTACTTCGCGACCTACCCGAACGCCCCGACCGGCAACGGTGAACCGCAATTCACCCCCGCCGCGAACACGCAGACGGACATCAATACGCTCGCGCACGCCGGCCTGTTGACCACCGCCAATCCGAATGCGGCAGCCACGTCACCGAACGTCGCGAACGCGACGGTCAACGGTGTGGCGACGACGCCGCCGAACGTTGGCGGCGTCACGCTGACCTCCGCCCTGGCGCAACCGTTCCGCCTCGACCGCACTCAAGCCAATACGAAGAGCCAGAACCACAGCTACGGCCCGGAACAGCTGGCTGACGACAACGACAAGATGGACGGGTTCCCGCTGTTCACGTCGGCCGCCACCGTCGTCGGCGGCAGCACCGGCGCCTTCGGCTCCGCCGCGCAGGTGCTCGGCTACTTCGACGGCAATACCGTCACCGGGATGTGGAATTACGCCCAGAACTTCGCGATGAGCGATAACGCGTGGACCGACACGTTCGGTCCGTCGACGCCCGGCGCGGTCGAGGTGGTCTCTGGCCAGAACAACGGTATCCAGATGTTCAAGACCACGTCGACGACGGATACGACCCCCGGCACCGCCGTTTCGGGCACCAGCTCGTCACCGAGCGGCAATGCGATCATCGACGGTCAAGGCGGCTTCACGCTGATCGGTGACCTCGACCCGGCTGGCGACCTCTGTACGAATCAATCCGACAGCACGGGCACAGTGGCGGCGCAGTTCTCGCCTAAAGTCAAGAATATCGGCGACCTGCTGAACACGAAGAACATCACGTGGGGCGGCTTCATGGGCGGCTTCAACCTGTCGACCATGAACCCGAATGGCACGACGAGCTGCAAACGCTCGACGTTCTCGTCGGTGCTCAACAGCTCCCCGGCCGACTACGTTCAGCATCACGCGTGGTTCCAGTACTTCCCGTCGACCGCCAACCCGACGCACCAGCGTCCGACGTCCACGGCGATGATCGGCTTCACCGAGCCGACGTTGGACAACACGGCAACGCCGGTTCACCACCAGTACGACGTGGATGACTTTTTCACCGCGGTGAAGGCCGGCAACTATCCGTCGGTCAGTTTCCTGAAGGCCCCCGCTGTTGGTGACGGCCACCCGGGCAATTCGGACCCGCTCGACGAACAGCAATTTGTCGTGAAGGTGATCAACTTCCTGCAACAACAGCCGGACTGGAAGAACACCGCTGTCATCATCGCCTACGACGACTCGGACGGCTGGTATGACCACCAGGCGCCGAAGATCCTGAACTCGTCGTTCGACAAGTCGCTGGCGATCACGGCGAGCAACAGCGGCGCGACGACCAAGCCGGTATTCCAGGGTGCTGACCAGTTGACCGCCGCGGGGGAGTGTAACGGCGCTGGCGCCACGCAGCCACTCGGTGTGAATGGCGGTGCTGTGAACGGCCGCTGCGGCCCGGCTACGCGTACGCCGTTCGTGGTGGTGTCGCCCTGGGCCAAGACGAACTTCGTCGACCATACGCAGATTACCCAGGCGTCTGTCGTCAAGTTCATCGAAGACAACTGGCTCGGCGGCACGCGCCTCGGCAACGCATCGTTCGATGCAACTGCAGGCGATATCCGCAGCATGCTGAACCTGACCGGTACGGGCAACGCACCGACGGTGTTCCTCGATCCGACTTTCGGCACCAAGCTCGCCGCAGCACCGGCGAACTGACCGGCAGTCATGAAACAGGCTTCCCGTAGCACGCGGGGCGCGGCACCCTTGTGTGCCGTGCATGCCGTACCACTGCGCGGGAAGCGCCCCAAGCCGTAACTCGTGTCGAGCCCGTACGCAAACCGTACCGGCTCGACATTTTTTTATGGCCTTATCCCTTGTTGTCACAATCGCCATGAGCCTTCGCCCGAACACCCTGCCGCCTACCCTGCCCGCCGGCAACGATTCGAACGCCAGCGCCGCCAGGCGATCGCCAGGCCGCGCCGTGGGATGGACAGTCGCCGTCCTCGCGGCAGGATGCGCCGCCTTTGCCGCTTACGCGGTAACTTATCCGGAGCGTATGCCGCTCGCGATCGGCACCATCGTCGAAGACATCACCGGCGCCAATCCACAGCCGGTTCAGCTACTGATTCCCCCGCCCGCGCCCTTGAGCGCCGTTGCACAGCTCGGCCGCAACATTTTCTACGATGCGTCACTGTCCGCATCGGGCAAGCAGTCGTGCGCGTCGTGTCATAGCCCCGAACATGCCTACGGCCCGCCGAACAACCTGGCAGTCCAACTCGGCGGTCCGCATATGACCGAAGCGGGCTACCGGCCGCCACCATCGCTTGCCTACCTGTACCGGCAGGCACCGTTCAGCATTGGTCCCGACGCGAGCGATATGGACGCCGCGCCGGTTACGCTACAGCAGGCCGCGGCAAGCGCGACGGGTGTGCAGCGCGCGGTAAAGACGGCCGGCGTCGCGCCGGCGGCGCCCGCGATGGTGCCGCAAGGCGGCCTGTTTTGGGACGGTCGTGCGAGCACCCTTCAGGACCAGGCGATCGGTCCACTGACCAATCCTGTCGAAATGGCCAACCCGAGCGTCGCGGATGTCGCGCGCAAGCTGGAAAATGCGCCGTATCTGGATCAGTTCAAGAAACTTTTTGGCGATTCGATCGTGAACCGGCCCGGAATGCTGGTTGAAGAAGCGATGTTCGCCGTGGGCCGTTACCAGTTCGAAGACGCGTCGTTCCACCAGTTCACCAGCAAGTACGACTACTGGCTGCAAGGCCACGCGCGCTTGACGCAGGCCGAGCTGCGCGGACTCCGCCTGTTCAACGATCCCGACAAGGCAAACTGCGCCGGCTGCCACCTGAGCAAGCCGACCCTCGACCGCCTGCCGCCGCTGTTCACCGATACGCAATACGAAGCGCTCGGCGTGCCGCGCAACCGCAACCTCCCGCTCAACAAAGATCCGAAGTTCTACGACATGGGCGTGTGCGGCCCATTCCGCTCCGACGTGAAGGACCTCACACAATACTGCGGCATGTTCCTGACGCCAACGCTGCGCAACGTCGCCACGCGCCACGTGTTCTTCCACAACGGCGTGTACCACGACCTCAAGCAGGTGATGGACTTCTACAACCTGCGCAATACGGAGCCCGAGAAGATCTATCCGCGCGATGCGTCGGGCAAGGTGCAGAAGTACAACGATCTGCCGCGTCAGTATCAGGCCAACATCGATTCCGCAGACGCACCGTTGGACCGCAAGTTCGGCGACCAACCCGCGATGACCGATCAGGATATTCAGGACATCATCGCATTCATGAAGACGCTGAGCGACGGGTATAAGGAATGAGGATGTGATCGCGTGAAGGCGGGGTTACGTTGTCATTGCGCTGCCTTCGCGCGGTTTTGCGTGGCCTTGGTGTGGCGATCGCATAGCCTTGGCGCGGCGGCGCGCGAGCCGGTGAGGTATCCTTGCCGGTTCCGCGACCTCTATCCCTACCCCGCCCGATGGCCGATTTCCCCTTCGACGCCGTACTCTTCGACTGCGACGGCGTGCTCGTCGACTCCGAACCCATCACCAACCGCGTGCTGACCGAGATGCTCGGCGAGCTGGGCTGGCAATTGAGCGTCGAAGAGACGATGCGCATTTTCGTCGGCAAGATGGTCAAGGACGAAGCGCCGCTGATCGAGGCACGCACCGGCTTTGCGATCACCTCCGACTGGCTCATGCAGTTTCGCGAGCGCCGCAATACGGCGCTCGATCACGAGTTGCCGGCTATTGCGGGCGCGGCGTCGGCGGTGCGAGCGCTTCATAGCGTGCTGGACGGACGCATCGCGGTCGCGTCCGGCGCCGACCGGATCAAGGTCGAATTGCAGCTGGCCAAGGCCGGCATTCTCGACTGCTTCGAAGGACGCATCTTCAGCGGTCACGAATTGCCTCGCAGCAAGCCGTTTCCCGATGTGTATCTGGCGGCCGCCGCCGCGTTGGGCGTGAACCCGAAACGTTGTGCGGTGGTGGAGGACACGGTGACGGGCGCGACCGCGGGCGTCGCTGCCGGCGCGACCGTGTTCGGCTATTGTCCGGCGGAACTCGGCCATAGCAGCGCGACCGCGCTGCACGTCTTTCAGGACATGGCCGAATTGCCCGCATTGCTCGCGCAATGGCGCGGGCTCACCACGGGCTGAGGTCGAACGCTCTTTGATGTGTGGAATCGAGCGCGCGGTTCAGCGTTCGTGAGAATCGTGAGAAGAAATGTCGGCGCCGTCACGACACCGGCGCTTCGCAAGTTGGTTCGTGGCTATCACTTTGCGCGCGCACGTTTGCGTTGAGTGAAGCCCGCGCCGCTTTTGCGGCGCATGGCATGGTGTGTGCGAATGGAATGCGTGAGCGCGGCATTGCCCGGGCTCGTTGCCAATCCAACCTTCCAGGAGATCCACCATGACAACCATGATCCTTAAAGACCTGTCCCGCTTCGACGAACTCGACCATGCGGCGTCGCAATCCGTGCGCGGCGGCATTGCCTACATCACGCGTGGCGCCCCCGAGGGATGCAACGGCGGTGTCGTGCCGCCGGTTTTCGTCCACCCCGGCTGGGGCGGGTACCCGCCGGTTCACGTCGGTTGCGGCCCGGTGCTGAAGCCTTACGGGCACCCGCCTGTGTATCCGGTGGGAGTGATTACGCCGATGTGAGCGGCGCGTACTCGACACCTCGGTATGTGAAAGTTGCGAAGCAGGCTCCGCTTATGGCGCTTCCGATCTTCGGCGGGTGCCTGCTTTGTTCTGGTTTGCTTTTGCTTGTCTTGCTTCGCGGCGCACGCCGTTGGCGAGTTTGCGATCGTGGCTTTACTCGAAAGCCGGGTCGATCGGCACGCGATACCCAACCGCGAGACGATTGGTTTCGTTAGCCATCCCAACTACTGCCATCAGCTCGCTGAACATCTCGTCGGTCATGCCCGCGCGGCGTGCGGCGGCCGTGTGACTCGCGACGCAGTAGCCGCAGTTGTTCGTCACGCTCACCGCGACGTAAAGCAGTTCCTTGATCAACGGATCGAGTGCGCCAGGCGCCATCACGTCTTTCAAACTGTCCCATGTGCGCGCGAGCGTCGGTGGATGCTGCGCGATGTACTTCCAGAAGTTGTTGACGTCGTCGACCTGGTGGGTCCGCTTGATGTCGTCGTAGACGGCTTTGACTTCGGGCGGTGCGGCGGAGTATTCGACGGCTTTGGGCTGGGTCATGGGTCCTCCGATCGGGGGATGGGAAATAGCGGCATTATGCGTAGGTAGGCTGCGGCCGGCTATTGCGGGCTAGGATGTCGTTCAGTTTAGCGGGTGTGGGTTGGGTTGTGTTTGGCGGAAAATACGCATGGCAAATGCCGGGGAGTAAAAAAGCCACCAGTCTTGCGACGGGTGGCCTCGGTAAGCATGCTAAACCTACGAAAACGAGTGAAGCGAACTCCGTTAAGCCTTGGCTACACGTCCATAGGTGTCTTCGAAACGCACAATGTCGTCCTCGCCCAGATAGGCGCCCGACTGCACTTCGATCAACTCCAGCGGAATCATGCCCGGGTTCAGCAACCGATGCGTAACTCCCACCGGGATGTAAGTCGACTGATTCTCGGTCAGGATGATTTCCTTGTCGCCGTTCGTGACGAGTGCGGTGCCCTTCACCACGATCCAATGTTCCGCGCGATGATGATGCATCTGCAAGCTCAATTGCGCCCCTGGGCTGACGACGATGCGCTTGACCTGGAAGCGGTCGCCGCTGTCGATGCCTTCGTACGAACCCCATGGGCGCACCACACGACGGTGCGTGACGGATTCGTGGCGCCCCATTTCATTCAATTGCGCAACGATCTTCTTCACATCCTGCGCCTGGTCGCGATGCGCGACGAGCACAGCATCCGCAGTTTCAACGACAACGATGTTATCCAGACCGATCGCCGCCACGAGGCGATGTTCCGCGCGTATGTACGAATTGGTCACGGCATCCGTCAACACATCGCCGATCAATGCATTTTCTTGCGCATCGCGCTCCGCAATGTCAGCAAGCGCGGTCCAGGAGCCGATGTCATTCCAGCCAAGATCAGCTACCGCAACGACCGCCGCCCGCTTCGTTTTCTCCATCACTGCATGATCGACGGAGATGTTCGGGCAGGCGGAGAAGGCTTGCGCATCGAGGCGTACGAAGTCGTTGTCGTGCTGACCGGCCTCGAGTGAAAGCTCCGCCTGTGCAGCGATTTCGGGCTCGTGGCGGCGCAGTTCCTCCATGTACGTGTAGGCCTTCAGCATGAACATGCCACTATTCCAGTAGTATCCGCCATCTGCAAGGAAGCGCTCCGCCGTCGCCGCATCCGGCTTTTCGACAAATGTATCGACCGCAAACGTCTTTGCGCCTGTGACGAGTTCGGCGCCCGCACGAATGTATCCGTAGCCTGTGTGCGGTTCAGTCGGAGTAATGCCGAAGGTCACCAGGTAGCCATCTTTCGCGATCTGCGCGCCTGTCTCGACCGCCTTCACAAAGGCCGCTTCGCCAGCAATCACGTGATCGGACGGCAAAACGAGCAGCAATGAATCGGGAGTGTCGCGCATGGCAAGAAGCGCCGACACCGCGATAGCTGCCGCCGTGTTGCGGCTCACCGGCTCAAGTACGATCGCCGACGACTTGACATTGACCTCACGCAACTGTTCGGCAACCAGAAAGCGCTGCTCAGTATTCGTAACGACGATCGGAGATGAACTGTCGTTGATTCCTCGCAGGCGCAATGCGGTCTGCTGAATCAGGGTATTTTCGCTCGTCAACTTGAGATACTGCTTAGGGTAGCCACCGCGCGACATCGGCCACAGTCGCGTCCCGCTTCCACCGCAAAGAATCACCGGATGAATGTGCATCGTCTAACTTCCTTTCTACCTATTGTTTTAACGGACATTGGTACATCACTCCGACGGCACTACTTCTGCTGACGGAGCCTCTCGAACCGTACCGGCATTACATCTTCTATTCGCACGCCGATTTCTGAATCACATTGACCAGGCTTAACCTCGAACCACCGCTCATCCCCTTCCCACAAACCCCATCCGTACCGATTCAAGTTCACGCGGCAATCGCGGCGAAACCGGGCCACGGCGCGGCAATTCGACAAACCCCAAACGTCGATACAGATCGTATGCGCGCGTATTGCTGACCAGCACATCCAATACGATCTGCCGGCCGCCGTCGCCATCCATTGAGCCTGCATGCAACGCGTTGGTGAAAAGCGCACTAAACACCCCGGTGCCGCGCATCGGCTCACGCGTCGCGCAATGGGCGATCAGCGATTGCGACGACTTCGGCGCCGGCAATTCGCTCTCCAGCACAAGCCCGCGCAACAGCATGCGAACGGTGCGGCGCACACCAAAAAACAGCAGCAGCATCAGCGCGACGTGAGGATCGTCGAACCGGGTCAGACGGCCGTCGTGCACCGCGAGTACCGCGGCCACCTGATCGTCGCCGGCAACAGCAGCGCGGTGGCGCCGATACGAGCAACTGCTTGCCCGTGCCTGCCCACTGGAGCCGTTGCCGGAGAACACCAGCACGAGACGTGTGTCGTGGCCGAGAGTATCGCCTTGCATGAGTGCCGGTTCTGTGTGATCCGTCGCCGGCGCAACCCGCGCGCCGAGTGCCGCGCGTGCTTCGGGCAGCGTCGACGGCGCGACGGTTGCGCGATGCTTGAGCCATTGGCGCCGATGCGCCGCATTGGCGGCCAACGTATTCCATGGCGTGCCGTTGTCGAGCGAAGGCAGATAGCGTGCCGCGGTTTGCGGCAGCGCGGCTGCGGAACGGGTCGAGAGGATGAGGGGCAGCAGTGCCGTTTCGCTTGCGGCTGCCATGGCGTGAGCACCGGCCCCAGTCGCAGCTGCCGGCGGTTCGCGCAGCACGATATGTGCATTCGTGCCGTTGAAGCCAAACGAGTTGACGCCGATCACGAGTTGCTGTCCGTCGTTATCGAGCGAAGTCAGACGATCGACGACGCGCAGTCGGCCGCCGACGAAATCTATCGCCGGATTGGGCGTTTCGAAACGCAGCGTCTTCGGCACCGCGCGGTGATTCAGGCACAGAATCGCCTTGTGAAACGTGCATCACGTCTGTCACTCGAAAGGCATCTGTTGGAGGTGTCGTTTTTTCAGGTCGGATACCATCCGGGACAGTCTCCGTGCTTTCATGATATGGGCTGCTGTTGGGCGTCCGTGCCTTCGCCCATCGCTTTCGCACGCAGTTGCAGCTCCGCCTCTCCCCTTGCAAGCTTGGCGAGCATGGCGGCATTGCGCACGATCAGGCGTCGATAGTCACGTTCGACCACCTGTCCGTCGATAAGCGAGCGGATGGCTCGCGATACCGTTTCGCGGCTCACATTCGCCATGATCGCTATCGCCTGCTGGTTTGGCAGATTCTCGATCGTCAGCAGGTCTCCAGCGCTTTTTCGCATCGACGCTTCCAGCACCGAATACACCCTTGAATACGCGCGGGTGAGACCGAGCATCGACCGGTAGTTCGATGCCTGTCGGATGGTGCGGCACAACCGTTGCAAAAGCGCCTCCACAACAGCCGGGTTGCGGTAAAACAGTTCCTGTGCCTGAGGCTTTGGCAAAAACCCCACGACCGATTCGGTCGTCGCGATGATCGAAGCCGAGCGGGGACCGCCGTCAATAATTGACAGTTCGCCGAAGTAGTCGCCTGGCTCAACAAAATTCAGTCCGACCTCCCGGCCGTCTTCCGAGAGCGCAATGACCTGCAGACGGCCTGACATCAACATCAGCAGGGACGAACCCGCATCGCCCTTATGGACGACGAATTCCCGTTTGCTGAAGCGGCGATAGCGGATATGGCGGCTGGTCTCTTCAATGACATCGTCTGCTACGTTGCGTAGCAGTTTCTGTTGTTTCAGGAGGTCGGTTGCCTTTAACGGGCCATTGTTGATCGTTCCATCTTCTGTCGACATCTCTTGATTGTTTTCCCCGGCTTAGACTCGGACAGACAATAGGCGCACTTTGCATGGATATCTGTGACGACCGTCACATCTTGCAGACAAAATATGGCTGATGATTGCGCCGACCGCACTGCATGGCGGATATCGGGAAAAAAATAGATGCATAAACGCATGATACGGGGGCCGGAAGCGGCCGCACTGCAATTCGTTTTGGGCGCAGCTTTTTTCCTGCAGGGAGCCGCATACGCGGAGCCTGCGATGCTGGGCAATGCAGTTGTCGTGATTGGCCAGGCGTGTGCGCAACACGCGCAGACCAGCTGCGTGTCTCTTGCCAGGGGTGCCGCCATTGCAGAGGGCGATACGGTCGAGACGGGCGCAGATGGGTACGTGTATATCACAACGGTCGATCACGGCTTCATCAGCGTGCGGCCGGATTCGTCGTTAACGTTCGAGCGATACGAATATGACCCTGCGGATGCGCACAAAACAGTGATCAAACTGTCGCTGCATAAGGGCGTGGTGAGGGAGATATCCGGCACGGGCGCTCAGGCGGCCCGCGACCACTACCGGATGAATACGCCGGTTGCTGCGCTTGGTGTGCGAGGCACCGATTTTACGGTGTTTACCGACGCCAACGTGACACGCGCCGACGTGCGTAGCGGAGGCATTGTGATGACGCCACTCGGTGCCAGCTGCGCAGAAACGGGTACTGGCCCGTGCGAGGGAGCGTCTGCGGCACAACTGTTCGCCGGGCAGCCCAACGCCATGCTGCAGGTGTACCGCGGCAGCGCTCGCCCCGTCGTGGTTGATTCGGCACTCCCGGGGCTGATGCCGGAGGGGGCGGCCACCGCACTGAAGAGTGAGGAAAACAGCGCGCGCGCGGCAACCACGCAGCCGCCGGTCAATCCCGGTGTTGCGCCGGCAGAGCTGAACTTTCAGCTGACAGCGCCCGTCGCCCCGACGGCACCGGCGCCCGTGCCCGTCGCACCGCCACCCGCCCCTGCTCCTGTCCAACCGCCCGAGTCACAGCAGATCTTCTGGGGGCGCTTTGCGCCGCTTGCCTCCGCACAGGCGGATACGACACTGGCCGCCCTGCTCCAGCAAGGCAGCGATCAGGTGGGTCTGATTGCACCTTTCGCCATGACACGCACCCCGCAGACGGACATGGTGATGCCCGCGTACGGCACGTTTACATTTGGTCTGCAGGCGTCCAGTGCCTATGTGATGAATACCGCAACGGGCGCAGCGACCCAGGCGCAGATCAGCAATCCGTTCCTGTCGATCAATTTCGGCGCCGGTACCTTCCAGACGAACCTTAGTCTCAGTGCGAACGGCACGAGCTATGGGATTTCGGCACACGGTGGCGTGGGCCCTGATGGCACGCTGCGCAGCGACTATGGCTCGCAGGCTGCCATTCTGGGCGCGCTCGCAGGCAGGAATGCAACGCAGGCCGGGTACCTGTTCCTGCAGGCTCTGGACGGGAAGAATACCGCGGTCGGAGCGACGCAGTGGTCTCGATAGCAGGCCTGACCACGCTTGACCGCATCCGCCTCACGATATTCGGACTGGTTTCACTGACAGCGTGTCTGCTGGCGAGCGGCGTGTGGTCGCCCGAGCTTTACCGCCGGCTCGGGTACGCGATTGACGACTGGCGGCAGGTGCAATTGCTTAGCGCCCGACCCGACCAGCGCATCGCGGTCGTCGACATCGACGAGCGCTCGCTGGAGGCGATCGGGCCATGGCCGTGGCCGCGCGCTGTCATCGCGCGGCTTGCACAGAATCTGTTCGTGCAGTATCACGCCAAAGCCGTTGGCCTGGACGTCATGTTTCCTGAAGCGGGATCGCCCCAGGGCGACCACGCGCTGCTCGCTGTCGCGCATCAGTTTCCGCTCGTCTTTGCCCAGGCTTTCGCCCTGTCCGGCGACGCCGATGCGCCTCATGCAGGCCACATCGGTGGCGCGCTCGCTGCAGGTGCCCAAGCGGCGCACGCACCGATAGCTTCGGGCTTTGTGGGCAACTTCTTTGACGCGACCGATGTCTGTGTCGGCCATGTCACGCCACACGCCAGTCTCGACGGCGTAGTACGTTCCATTGCCCCGCTGATCCGGTATGGGAACGCAGTCTACCCGATGCTTGCGTGGCAATTGATGCATTGCCGCGCTGGTGGACAGTCGGCCGTGATGCCGATCGGCAGGTTGCCCGTCGACTCGCATGGATTGATGCACGTCCCGTTCAGACATCCGGTCCAGTCACTCGACGTGGTATCCGCTTACGATGTGCTCGCCCAGACGGCCCCGTCCGCACTACTCGCGAAACGTTATGTGCTGGTCGGCTCGTCGGCGCTCGGACTCACAGACCACGTCGCCTCGCCAATCGACCCGTGGCTGCCTGCGGTCATCGTGCATGCGGAACTGCTGGGCGAAATGCTCGATCTCGGATCAGGCGAAGGCGCTCCGCCGCCGGCAGCATGGCTCCCGATGGCATGGACTGCCTGCTCGATTGTCGCGTTTGCGGTGCTGTTCCGGGTGCAACGCGCGAGCATCGCGCTTGTCGCACTGGTTACGGCAACGTTGTTGTGGCTTGTGCTGCTCGCCTGGACGCGCACCGTGCCTGCGGGCCTGGCAGCGTTGCCGCTGGTTCCCGCCGCGGCATTCCTGCTCGTTCAGGCGCCCGTTGAATGGATCTCTTCTCAGGCGGCAATACGCTCGTTCGAACGTCGCTTCAGCCGTTACCTGCCCCCCACGGTGCTGCGCGAAATTATCCGGCAACGCGGTCTCACCACCTTCAAACCTGAGCGCCGGCAGATCTCGGTGCTGTTTGTCGATATTGAAGGTTACACGCGCCTTGCCGAGCAGATGCCTCCCGAGCAGCTCGCCACGATGACCGATGTCATTCTGACCCGCCTGACTGATTGCGTACATCAGACGCACGGAACGCTGGACAAATACATGGGCGACGCGTTGATGGCATTCTGGGGGGCACCTCTAGCCCAGTCTGACCACGCCGATCGTGCGCTCGATTGCGCAATGGCGATGCTGCGCGAGATGAAGGAGCTTAACCGCAGTGCACCGCCCGTCCTCGACGGCAGGATGATCCGGGTGCGCATCGGGGTCAACAGTGGCATGGCCGTGGTCGGTGAAATAGGCTCGACGTTCCGCAAGTCATATACCGCGATTGGCGATACGGTCAACGTAGCGTCACGACTCCAGGAATACGCCAGGACCCTGGAAACCAGTCTGCTGATCGGACAGGAAACGGCACGACAGACGGGACGTCATCGCCTGCAGGCATGCGCCCAGGCAACACTGCGCGGACGCAATGCTGCTGAGCAGCTCTATACGAAGCACGAAGGCGAGCTCCATGCCATTCACTAGGCAGCGCATCCCTGCGCTGCCACCGGGCCGCGCAGGGCGCGCAATCCTCGCGCTGGGAGTCTGTGCAATCTGCGCCGCAATGGGCCTGTTTGCGCCGCACGCGATAGCACAAACGCCTGGGAACACCTTTGAGCAGACCATCAACGACGATCTGCAGGCCCAGGCGCAGGCCGCGATCAGCGACGGCCATCGGGAGCGCGCACTCGCGTTGCTGAACGAACTCGTGCAGCGTGATCCCCGCCAGGCGGGCGCGTTGCTCGATGCTGCAATACTGTATTGCCAACTGGGGGAACGGACCCTGTCGCTCAGGACACTCGCCCGTATCGAGGCGCAATATGAGGTGCCGCCCGCAATCGGAAAGCTGATCACCTACTACAAGGCGAACACCTGCACGCCGGCGGGACCACGGCCGCAGCTAACGGCAAGCGTCGGAGCCGGCGTGACGTCGAACGCGAACTTCGGGCCATCAGATCCAATCGTGACCTTCGCGCCGGACGCACCATTGAGCTCGCTTAGCCTGGCGCCAGAAAGCCTCCCACACAGTGACCAGTACATCGAATCCGCCGTGCAGGGCGAGTTGCCCATTGCGGCAGTGCCGGGCCTGGAACTGATCGCGGGACTTTCAGACCGCCAGTACCGCAGTCTGCACAATTTCGACCAGCGCGCGGTGACAGTCGGGGTCGCCGACAGAAAGAGTTTACGGCAAGGCGAGTTGTATAACCAGCTCACGACGAACATGCTGTGGCTCGGCACGCGCCTCTATCAGCGTGACATGGGATGGCACGGTGGCTTCTGGCTGCCACCGGCAGCATGGCGGCCGGTGCTCGCGCGCAGCGGAGTGGACCTGACGGTCGTGGACTCCGTCTATCCCGGCAATTCACTTTACGATGCCATGTACTTCGCAGTGCGTGCCGCCTTCCAGGCGCAGGTGGGCGAACGCACATCGATACAACTGTTTGTCGGGCCAGCGTGGGACAGGCCGCATGGCGGCCGCCCGGGTGGGACGCAGCGCGGCTATTCAGCGTGGCTGTCACTTGACTACGATATGGATCGTCATGGCCATCTCGAAGGCATACTGCAACAACGGACATTGAATGACGCGACCGCCTACGATCCGGTATTTTTTGGCAGTCTCACCCAGCACCAGACAGTACACGCAGCGGCGCTGCGCTACACTTATCCGGTGATTCGCGGCTGGTCGCTCTATGCGCAGGTCTCGGCACAGCGAGTTTCCGACTCGATTTCGCTGTTCGCCTATACCGTGTACAACGGCTCGCTCGGTCTGTCCTGGACGTACTGACGCGACAATCGCTGCGGGAATCGCTAGAATAGCGGCAACTTTATCGTCACATCTCCTCCATGAAAAGCTCGATCAGCGTTCTGCAGACACCGGCGGCCACCGCCGAAGACCGGTCTGTTTGCCTGGAATGGCAAGGATTGCTTCACCAGCAGTCGTATGACTCGGTCGACAGCCTGCTGCACGAGGTCACCCACGCGGCCCTGGCGCAGTCCACAGGTCCGACAGCCACGGTAGAAATTGCGGTGGTCGGCCAGCCTGACGGGCTGCTGCCGTTGAGCCACTATCTGCTGTAAAGAGCAACACTTCAGACCGGTCGGGTAACGGTCCCGACCCGTCTGCTCTGCGTGCCTATTCGAGAATCTGCGCGAGCGTCTGCGAATAGGCTGCGGCAATGGCGGCCCAGTCTCCCTGCGCTTCGACGCGACGGCGGGCGTTATGCACCATGGAATCGCGTTCTGCCTGCGTCAGCTGCAACATCGCATCGATGCCTTCCGCGAAAGCATCTGCATCAGCCGACACATATTCTTCGCCGGCGCAGTAACCAAGGCCGCGTGCACCAAACTCGGTGCTCACCACAGGCAGGCCGACTGCTGCATATTCGAGCAGTTTCAGGTTTGTTCCTGATCCTGAAATCACCGGGTTCAGACCCACGTCACAGATGGCAAGCCAGTTGGCTTTTTCCGCATCGCTTACGACGCCCAGAAGGCCGACGTTCGCCGGCCGCTCCCATGCCTCGACGGCGTGGCAGACCGAACCCAGCAACACGAAATGGACCGAGGGCAACTGTGCGGCCGCTTCGATGACGAGGCGAGCGGCATCGATATTCGGACCGTGAGCGCTACCCATGAAGAGCGCGAGGGGGTGCGCCACGCGAAGCGCCGAGCGGCGACTCTGTGTCTGCGCGGCAGTACGCAAACGCGTTGCGGTGACATCGATCCCATTCGGCACGACAATCAGCTTCGCGCCATCGTCTTCTACCCCATAGAGTCCAACTATGCGCTCGCGGTCCTGGGCCGAACATGCGGTCACGAGTGCCGCGTCGAGCACGGCGCGCCGTTCCAGCGCCGACACCTGATCGATCGCCCAGCGATGCGAGCCATAAATATCCGCCTTGAGATCCACTTCGACGTTGTGCGCTTCGTAGACAAAAGCCCGGGACGAGACCTTTCGCAACGCCGGCATGGTGTAGGGATGGGAACACACGATCAGGTCGGCGCGACGTGCCAAGGCATCAATGGCGTCGAGCCATTGGGGCGCTGTGCCCGGATGCAGCGCCGCCGCCAGATCTTCAACGGAAGCACCGAGCGCGTTCTCCAGTTGTTGCTCGGCCTCGGCGAATGCCTGCGATTTCGGCACCAGTTCCTCGCTGAAGTCGGCAGCAAGGCTGCGCACGCCGCGCAGATGCGATGGCGCCAGATTGACGAATTGCACCTGAAACTGTTCGGCAACACGCGAATATAGTCCGTGCAGGCGTAGTTTGCCGCCACTGATCACCGGCGCAATGGGATAGGTATTGAGGACCCCGAGAATGGGCTTGGCACGCCGGATGACAACGCTGGGCGCAGCCTGTGTCGCGGCGCCAGCTCTCTGGTTGCCTGAGGCGGGTTGCCGCCCTGCCGCGAGCAACGTATCGCACAGGCTGTTCCAGTCCAGGTGCGCCACGCGCGTGCGGGCAGCCAGCCCCATTTCCTGTGCCCGAGGCAGATCACCGCAGACACGCTGCATCGCTCCCGCCAGCGCTTCGGCGTCGGGCTCGACGACGAACCCGGAGCGCTCATGCTCGATCAGTTCGAGCGGACCGCCTGAATCCGTTGTGGTAATGACCGGTTTTGCCGAAAGCATCGCTTCGAGGGTGATCAGACCGTAGTCTTCATCACGTGGCACGAACGGCACGCAGACTGCCCGCGCGTACTCCTGCGCCAGCACTGCGTCAGGAACCCGCCCGAGAAAGCGAATACCGCTATGACCGGCCGCCGCCTCGCGCAGCCGTGCTTCATCGGGTCCGCTGCCTGCAATGTGGAGCGGCATGTCTACCCCACTCTGCCTGTAGGCCTTGATGATGAGATCGATCCGCTTGGCCGGATCAAGACGGCTTGCGCTGAACAGGGTCTGCTGTGGCCCGGGTGCGAGACCTTTAAGGCTGGTCGGATGATGATGTACCGCAACCTTCACACCCGCCGGGAAATAGCCATCGCGCGCCGCGACGACCCGGGAGATCGCCGCATAGTGCACGATCCGGTCGGGCCGCATTGCCACTGCGTCAAGCAGACGGATGGCCGCACGCGTCACAGGGCCAGGAAAAGCCCAGCACGGCGTTTGCGGCGAGCGTTGCCAGGCCGCGTCGAGCGCATCGAGCAGATCGTCAAACTCGACGTCTGCTGCACGACAGTTGGCCAGTGCGTCTACGATCCGCACCGGCATGCCAAGTGAGAGCAGGACGTCCTGATCGAAGTGCGTCGCCATGCCGGGCGGGTAGCAGTCGTACAGTCCACGCAGCGTATGCTGAAGATACAGCACATGATTCCGGTGCCGGATCGCCCATGCCGGATACTTGGTGCTGATGACCAGGTCGAAGTGGCTAAGGTCGAGCCGGGAAAAATGACGATAGCTGGCCAGCAGCTCGCCCATGCTTCGCTCGGGACTTGGCACCTTCAGCAGGTCCGCCTGAATCCCCGGGCGCGCGTTCAGCGCATCGAGCAGGCCCCACCACAGGTTCTCTGCACCGCCGATCACAAAGGGGACCGGGCTCGGCGCAACAATGGCAATTCTCATGGAAAACCGGGTCAAAGAGGTTGGGTAAGCGCGTCGACAACGTGACGCCACGAGATATCCGCCGCCCGGTAAGCTTCGCGGCCACGAAGCCCCGCATCGGCGGCCTCACGCGGATGCCCCGCGAGCCAGTCGAGGCGTTTTGCAAGTGCGTCGGCGTCCGGCGTTTCTACCCAGCCTGTGTCGCCATGGCGAACGAACTCCAACGGGCCACCAGAGTCGGTGCACGTGATGACAGGCTTTGACGACAGCATGGCTTCCAGTGTGATGTATCCATAGTCTTCGTCGAAAGCCGGAAACGCGACGGCCAGCGCACGCGCGTAAAAGGCACGCTTTTCGGCTTCGGTAACATGCCCGATCAGCGATACGCGATCGCTGACACCGTGGCGTTCGATAAGCGCGGCGAGCGCATCGCGCTGACCACCTTCGCCGGCAAGCAGGATTTTCAGCGACGAGCGCATGCGCTGTGCCGCCTCGATCAGTAGCGATTGGCGCTTGAGGGTTTCGAGACGGCTCGGAAAGAATACGTAGGGCAACGCGGCTTCGCACCGGAACGACTCAGCCTGCGCCGGCGGATGGTAGAGCGGCGTCGCGGCAATCCTGTTGAAATCGTGCAGCCGCGCGGCGACGCGCCGCGAATTGGCGAACACGCGATTCGCACGAGAGAGTGCAACGTTATCGAACGCGATCACCTGTTCACGCAGCCGGGTCAGCTCAGTTGAGGCTTGCGAGGCGTTGTACAGTTCGTAGACGGCGCGGTGCTGGTGCATCACCCATACCCGGTGATCGGGATGCGCGAGCCCGTAGCCTGGGAACTGCAGACTAATGACCTGATCAATTGTGACGCCGTTAGGGCGTACAAAATCAAGCGATGCCGCGTGTTCCATCGCTCGCACGATGTCTTGTTCTGGCGAGAACCGGAACGGCAGGCGTAGCAGCTCAACATCGTGCCCTGCCTGCTGCAACGCACGGACCACGCCGGCGATGTGATATGAAGCGCCCCCGTGCATGAACGGCACGAGGTTGGCCGTCACTAGAATCTTCACGCCTGAACCTCTGCTGCGGACTGCTTGCGCCCCAGGACTGCAAAGTCCTGCGGACCGCACAGATGCCCATTGACGCGCTCCGTGAGGGGATCATTACCTGGCACCTTCGCTTCTTCCGGGTAAGGGCTGCTGCGGATGATGTCAATCGCTTCAAAGCGGTGATACTTCAGCAGGAACGAGATCGCGCTCGGCGTGACCGGATTGCGGTGCGTGAAGTCGTGATAGAACGTGTGACTACCCACCAGCACGTTTTCCGGATTCGGCGTCTCGAACAGTACTGAGCCGCCCTCCACCAGCACGCGGTAGCTCTCCTGCACGAGGGCGAACAGATAGTCAAACGGCAGGTGCTCGATGATATGAAAGCCGGTGACCGCGGCGACCGACCCGGTGGGCAGGCGGCGCAGGTACGTGAGTGCGTCCGTGCACCGTACATTCAGTCCCTGTGCGAGGCAGGCATCCACCATCACTCGGTTGACATCAATGCCAATCGCGTCGCGACCGTTCTGCCGTGCATACGACAGCCACTCACCCCGGCCACAGCCGATATCCACGATCTGATGCGTCAATCCCTCTGCATGCGGCACACATGTCGCAAGCCAGTCGCTATAAATCGCGAGTTTCGCGAGCACACTGTCGCGACTACCACGATTGGCGTCTTCGAACGCGAGGTAATAGGTGTCGATTGTTTCTGGCGACACCACGGGCGTGGGTACCAGTTCCTCACGTATATCGATCAGACGCCGCGACAGCTGCTCGACCTGCTGGCCATGTCGCAGCACAACCCCGACGGTGTTTTCGAAGCGGCCTCGCCATGCGAGCAGCGAACGCCTGACCACATACCGCGCGTACAGTCCGTCGGCATATCGCCCGACACGCAAGGCGACTGCCCCCAATCCCGCGCGGCGCAGCAGGCGATCTGCCGCCGTCACCGCGACGACGGCCTTTAACCCCGTCACCGGCACAGCAGCGCGACGCCCCTCTGGCGACATGCGCAGGCGCCCCAGCACGACGAGCCGGCTCGCCCCGCGCGCGAGCTGGCTCACATAATTGGCGCGGCCTGTTTCGTCAGCCTCCCGCCCTAGCAGAAGCCGATAGGCGGCGCGGACAAACTCAGGGTTGTCGACGACGAACAGGCGTTCGATGGCGCCCCTATCGGCAAGATCGGCGGCATCCGGCGCTGGTTCAGATTCGTAGATCGGACGATCCATGGTGAGCGTGACGCCCGTGTCATCAGGAGAAGCATGCGCGGCTGCCTCGGCCTTGACACGCGCAATCAGATCTTGAAGTACTGCGTTTGTCATGGTTCTTGTAACGTGGGTTCTGCGAAATCCCGTACGGGGTATTGATCAAAGCGGACCGGCACGTAGCACAGTCCGGAAAAGGGCACGTCGCTGAAACCAGCAATTTCGAAGGCCGCGGCGGCATCCCACCAGTGTTGGCAGTCATGCACGTGGGTATCATCCGAATGCAATGCGACGGTCACCGTATATTTGCCGGGAGCGAAATTCAACGGCAACGAGAAGCGGCAACAAACACTATTGCCCGCCGAGAACTGCGCGTCCTTGCGCAACAGGGCCGTATTGGTGCCGAACACGTCCTGACCGAAACGATCGCGAATCAGGATGCCTACCGAAAGCTGGGCAGTCTGGCTTGACTCGCATTCGAGCTCGATCGTGATCTCTTCACCCGACGCAAAACGCATGGCGGGTCCGAACCGGTTTGACAGCAGCACGTTCCGGATGCGGGTGCGCAACGCCCCGTACGAATCCGGCGTCGACTCATCCGTGTGCGGCGTCTCGTCGTCGATGCCCGCAATCAACCGGTAATAGATCTGCGCGGCCTCATCAGGCAAGCCGTCAAAGGCGATCCTACCGTCCGAGAGCAAAATTGCCCGATCGCAGAGCAGCTTCACCGAATTGATGTCGTGAGACACGTAAAGGATGGACCCGCCACTATCGCGGAACTCCCGGATGCGCTTCAGACATTTCTGCTGGAACCGTGCATCGCCCACTGCCAGCGCCTCGTCCACAATGAAGCAGACAGGGTCCGCGTGAATGGCCACCGCAAACCCGAGCCGCATGATCATTCCGGAAGAATAGGTCCGCAGCGGCGCATCGATGAAGCCGGCGAGTTCCGAAAAAGCGACGATCGCGTCGAATCGTTCCTCGATTTCCGCACTGGTCATGCCGATCAGTCGTGCATTCACCGCGATATTTTCGCGACCCGACAGTCTGCCGTCAAAACCGGTACCCAGCTCCAGCAGGCCCGCGATCCGCCCACGGCGCGCGATCGTTCCCGCATCGGGCATCAGCACACCGCTCACCAGTTTGAGCAGGGTCGATTTGCCTGCACCGTTCTGTCCGAGCACGCCAATCGCCTCCCCCTGTCCGAGCGAAAACGAAACATCCTCGAGTGCAACGTGCACGCGATGCCGCGCCTTTCCGAAGAGGCCTTCAACAAGGCGATCGGCGGTCCGGTTGTAGACTTTAAAACGCTTCGATAGCCGTTGGACCTCCAGCACCGGCAACCCACTCTGCACACGAACTGTCATAGCATATCCCTCAGTTCGGATTGCAGACGGCGCAGCAACAGCCGGCTCGCAAGCAGACTGGCGCACGCGGCCAGAGCGAGCCCGATCAGTTCCTTCACCGGCGGATACTGATGCCACACGATGATGCCATGCACGGCATCGATAGCCCAGAAGATGGGACTCAGGTGCAGCGCCCTCGCGGCCCAGGGCGGCAGGATCGAGGCGAGGTAGACGACTGGTGTCAGCCAGAAAGCAAACTGCAGGAGCACGTTAAGGACATTCTTTATGTCCGGAATGAATACGTCGAGCGTACCCAGAATGATGCCGACTCCGTAGGCAAATGCGCTGAGCAACAGCGCGATGAAGGGAAGTGCCAGCCATTGCACGCCAATCGGGTGACCGATAATCATCAGGAATACTGCGAAAAATGCCATGGTGATGCCGTACACCACCCACTCCGCAATCACGATATGAAGCGGCATGACCCACAAGTCCACGCTGATCTTGCGGATCAGGTGTGCCTTTGAGCCGTAGACAGGCGTAAGCCGGTTCAGCAGGTTGGCGAAGAGATTCCACGTGAGAAGACCGCCAATCAGATAGACCGTATACAGATAGGGATCCGCATCCGCGCCAATTCGAGTGCGCATGAAGCGGGAAAACACGGTGCTGAACAGCACCACAAACGTCAAAGGCTGGATCAGCAGCCACGCGGCGCCGAGCGCATTCTCGCGGTGCCGGTCTATGAGATCCTGGCGCGAGAGGAGCAGCACATGCGCGAGGCTGGTTCTTAATGTATGCATGAACAGATTGGAAGTGGACCCGACACCTGCGCTGTCTGAAGTTCTCAGGCGATGATCTGACGATAAATGGCCAAGGTTTCGTCGGCGGTACGTTGCCAACTGAAGCAGCGCGCACGGGCGCTTCCGGCTGCGATTAGCCGTTCGCGCAGCCCGCCATCGTCGATCAATGCCTGCATGGCCTCGGTAAACCCCTCGACATCGGCTGCGTCGCGCATGATAGCAGCCTCGCCCGCCACTTCCCGCAGAGCCTGAGCCGTCGAGCACAGCACCGGGACGCCGGACGCCATGGCCTCAACGACTGGCAATCCGAACCCCTCATACACTGACGGATACACCATCGCGAGTGCGCCCGCGATCAGGAGCGGAAGCTCATCGTCGGATACATAGCCTAGTTTGCGTACGAAGCCCTCGCGCAATCCGTGGTCGAGTGCGGCGTGCAGGGAGTCAGTCAGCCACCCTTCCACGCCAATCAGGGTAAGCGGGAACTTGCAACGCACCTTGGCTGGCAGGCGTGCATGTGCGGCGAGCGCAGTATTCAGATTCTTGCGCGGCTCGAGCGTGCCCACTGCCGCAAAGTACTGCCCGTGCACGAGGCCATGACGCGCCAGCACGTCGCGGGTCGTCTCCGACGAATGCGGCCGGAAGCGCGTCGAAACGCCGTTATGCACCACTCGGATTTTCTCGCGTGCGACCGGAAAACAGGTCTGTAATTCATCCCGCACAAAATCCGATACGACGATAACCCTTTCCGCTCGCTCGAGAGCCCTAGGAAAGTTTGCGCGCAGAAGCGCAAGGCGAGGTGCCGGATGATACTCGGGATAGCGCACCCAGGATACGTCGTGCGCAGTGATAACAGTGGGACCGCGAAACCGGAACGGTATGAAGTTCGGATCGTGGTAGACCTGCGGGGCACGCTGCCGTCGTATGCCTGAATCGAAGCGATGCTGTTCGACATGCGGCATGAAACGGTAGATGCCGGGAACAAATCTGCGCGCAAAGCGCTTGGCGTTCCCGGCGACCACCGTACGCCACGACCTCGCTCCCATCACCTCGGCGGATGGAGAGGTACCGCCCGCCTCACGCGATGCAGACCAATGCGTCCCATAGAAAAACCGCACGTTGTGCCCCCGCTCAACGAATTCGCGGGCGAGATGCGACGCATATTGTCCGATACCGGTCAGTGGCGTGAGTAACGCACGCCCACCCATCGCAATATCGAGCTGGGCGTCAGAGTCATGTTTTTGGAGCATCTACTGCCTGCAATAGGGGATTCTGGAAGCAGCGCAAGTATCCGGCTTGTTTTCCCAAAATGATGTGACGGCCATCACATTTTTCGCGGTCTTGATCGATCAGAATGAGCGCCGTCGCAAGGGGTCGACGCAGTGGTGTCGAATAGCTAACAGATCAGAAAGCAGACCAGTCGAGAGGTGTCGCGATCAGCCAGCGCGACAACATAAAAATGACAAAGAAAGTCCGGGTACCGTCGAACGAGATCATTCAGGCGCTGTTGGGTTACCGTCGCGTGTTCCGCACTATCGGTATCTTCAGCATGCTCATCAACCTGTTGATGCTCGTGCCGTCAATCTACATGCTGCAGGTTTACGACCGTGTCCTGCCCAGCCGAAACGGCGTCACGCTGGCGATGCTGACACTGATCATGCTGGGGATGTATGCGTTCTCAAGCGTGCTCGAGTATGTACGCAGCTTTATTGTGATCCGGGTGGGCGGCAAGCTTGACATGCATCTGAATAGCCGCGTGTATACGGCTGCGTTTGAAACGAACCTTAAACAGCAGGGAGTCAACGCTGGCCAGTCGCTAAACGATCTGACCACGATCCGGCAGTTCGTGACGGGCAACGCATTGTTTGCGTTCTTCGACGCCCCGTGGTTTCCAATCTATCTGGCCGTCATTTTCATCTTCAACGTATGGCTCGGCGTTTTTGCGCTAGCCGGCTCGGTGGTTCTCATTGCGCTCGCCATCGCCAACGAGCGCGTTTCACGCCGTCCGCTGGCCGAAGCAACCGCCCTGTCGATCCGCTCCAGTTCGCTTGCCACTGCGAACCTGCGCAACGCCGAAGTCATCGAAGCAATGGGCATGTTGCCCAACCTGATGTCCCGGTGGTCGGTACTCAACGCCGGATTTCTGGCAAGGCAGGCTGAAGCCAGCGAGAAAGCAGCGATGGTGGGCAATGTGACGAAATTCGTCCGCCTGTCCCTGCAGTCGCTTGTGCTGGGAGTTGGCGCGCTGCTTGCGATCGACGGCAAGGTCTCGCCTGGCATGATGATCGCCGGCTCGATCCTGATGGGCCGGGTGCTGGGCCCACTGGAATTGGTGATCTCCGTCTGGCGCCAGTGGAGTGGCGCGAGAAGCGCGTACGACCGGCTCGTGGAACTGCTCGAAAACAATCCGGCGCGCCGTATTGGCATGAGCCTGCCGCCCCCGGCAGGCCGCCTGACACTCGAGGCAGTGAGCGCGGCGGCGCCGGGCTCACGTCTGCCTGTCGTGCATGGCCTGTCTTTCACGATCGACGCGGGCGACATCGTGGGCGTGATCGGGCCGAGCGCGTCCGGCAAGTCAACGCTTGCGCGGCTCATGGTGGGTGTATGGCCCGCCGCTGTCGGGACGGTGCGGCTTGACGGAGCCGACATCTACCAGTGGGACAAGGACCAGCTTGGACCGCACATCGGCTATCTCCCGCAGGACATTGAACTGTTCGGCGGCTCGATCGCCGAGAACATTGCGCGCTTTGGCCAGATCGAATCAGAGAAAGTCATCGAAGCGGCGAAGCTCGCGGGCGTTCACGAGATGATCCTGCGTTTGCCGCAGGGCTACGACACGCTGGTTGGCGACCGGGGTGCGGGGCTTTCCGGAGGTCAGAAACAGCGTATCGGTCTTGCTCGTGCGCTATATGGCGATCCATCTTTTATCGTCCTCGATGAACCTAACTCAAATCTGGACGAGATAGGCGAGGCAGCACTCAAGCACGCCATTGAGCGTCTGCACAACGCCGGTAAGACAGTTGTACTGATTACCCATCGCACGAGCATCATTGCGGCAACCACCAAGCTGCTGCTTCTGGTAGAAGGCCAGCTCAGGATGTACGGCCCGACCCCGCACGTGCTCGCGGCGTTGCAGAACGCCCCGGCACAATCAGCCGCCGCAGAACCGGCCGCTGCGAGAACGGCTCAGCCCGACAACCATCAACCGTCCGCCGCCGAAACGGCGAACGAAACAGTCTGACCCGCAGGGTTTCCATGTTCAATTTCTCAAGCAAGAAAGCGGCGGTGCCTGCTGTCGAGGTGCTCGGCACCGCATTGCCGCCCGTTGTCGATGTCGATGAATCCCGATACGTCAAACTCGGTTGGACCGTCGTTCTGGTGGGCGTTGTAGGTTCGCTCCTGTGGGCCTCATTAGCGCCCCTTAGCAAAGGTACGGCAGTTCAGGGAACAGTTGTCGTTGCAGGTAACCGCAAGACAATCCAGCATCCGACCGGCGGCATCATTCGCGACATTCTCGTGCAGGATGGCGACGAAGTGAAGGCCGGGCAGGTGCTCGTCAGGATGAACGACGTCCAGACGAGGTCCCAGGCCGCCACCATCTGGGCGCAATATCTGACGGAGCTGGCAACGAAAGCGCGCCTCGTCGCCGAGGCGACGAATATGAAGGACATCGCATTTCCGCCCGAGCTGATGGACCGGGTGGCGGCCCATAACGAGGAAGCTGAAGACGACGTGAGGCTACAGCAGCAACTGCTGATTTCACGCCGACTGGCACTCAAGGCGTCAATCGGCGCGCTGCTCGAGAACATTGCCGGCTATCGTGCACAGCTGGCTGGTCAGAGCGACTCACAGGTACAGCAACTGGCCGAGCGCAGAACGCTACAGGATCAACTGGCCGGCGTACGGCGGCTCGCGGGCGAAGGCTACGTGCCACGCAGCAAACTGCAGGATCTTGAACGCCAGGAAGCCGCGCTCAACAGCGACATTTCCCGGCAGACCGGTAGCACCGGACAGCTGGCGAGCCAGATGGCCGAAGCACGCCTGCACATCACGCAGTTGCAGGAAGACTATATGAAAGACGTACGCACGCAGCTCAGTGAGGTGCAGCGCGATACAGAGGCGCTGAAAAGTCGTCTCGCAGAAAGCGAGTTCGAACTTGCCAACACCGAGGTCCGCTCTCCCGTCGACGGAACAGTTGTGGGCGTGAACGTCTTCACCAATGGAGGCACGGTCGCAGCGGGCGCAAAGCTCATGGAGGTGGTGCCAAGTGGCGAGCCGCTGGAAGTCGAAGGCCAGTTGCAGGTCAACCTGATCGACAAGGTTCACAAGGACATGCCGGTCGACATGATGTTTACCGCATTCAACCAGAACAGCACGCCAAAAATACCCGGGATGCTGACCTTCGTCTCCGCCGACCGTCTGGTGGACGATCACACGGGCGCCCCCTACTACCGGGTGCGCGCGAAGGTCACGCCGCAGGGCATGAAACTATTACAGAACCTGAACGTGAAGCCTGGCATGCCAGTCGAAATGTTCGTCAACGCTGGCCAGCGCTCGATGCTGAGTTATCTGCTCAAGCCGATCATCGATCGGTCGCACACCGCATTGTCGGAGGACTGACGTGCAAGGTGTACTTATAGCCCTGCTGGGGAGCAGGTCGTTCTCCGCCGGTTCGCGCCGGGTTACCCGCACCGGCCCACGACTGCACGCCATCGCGCTTGCGATATCGCTCGGCGCCGCGCTCATCGCGCCGCAGGCGGCGCACGCGCTTGGTCTCGCTGAAGTTTATGAGGCAGCGCTAGGCCACGATCCTGTGTTCGCCGCAGCGGCGAAGCAGAAGGAAGCCGATGACGCGAACGTTGCGATCGGCCGCTCCTACCTGCTACCGAACGTGTCGGCGAATTATTCGAAATACCGCGATGTGACCAATACAACGAATCTCGGACAGCCGCCACCATTCGACTTCTCCCATCAGATCTACGGGTCGTATTCCGAGGGTGTTTCGCTGCGGCAATCCCTGATCAACTTCGAAGGCATTGCGCGTTACCGATACGGCAAGGCAACCGCACTGGCTGGCGATGCGACGTTTGATGACCGCAAGCAGGAACTGCTGGTACGTGTGCTGGGCGCCTATACGGACACCGTGTTTGCTCAGGAGCAGCTGTTACTTGCTACTGCCCAGAAAAAGGCATTTGATGAGCAGTTCGCGGGCAACGTAGCCATGTTCAGAAACGGGGAAGGCACGCGCACCGACATCCTCGAGACAAAGTCGAAGGCGGAGCTGGCACAGGCAGATGTGGCCGACGCGCAAGACAATGTCGACAACGCGGCGCATACGCTTGAGGCGCTGACAGGCTTGCCCGCGTCGCTGGACATCGCCGGCCTTGACCGGCTCAGGGATAACTATCAACCGACGCTACCCTCGCCCCTCGGCTTCGACGAATGGCGGGATATTGCCCTTGAGAATAATGCCCAACTGATCGCTGAACGGCACTCTGTTGAGGCAGCGGGGCAGCAGGTAAAAATTGTACGTGCGGGCTTTTATCCGCGCGTGGACCTTGTCGCCAGTATAGGGAAGAGCCAGTCCAGCACACTGGATGCCATCGGCACGCGTTATCTGACCAAAGCGGTCGGAGTGGAAATAACAATACCGCTGTATTCGGGCGGACTTGTGCAGGCGTCGTCGCAACAAGCGCAGGCAAACTACGAACGGGCGCAGTTCGACTTGCAGGACAAGACCGACAAGGTGCTACTTGATTTACGCAAGCAGTACAACGCGTGCGTCAGCAGCATGACACGCATCGATGCGCTCAGGAGCGCGGTGGAGTCCGCAACCCTGCAGATTACGGCGACCCAGAAAAGTGTGCAGGCCGGCATGCGCACGAACCTGGACGTACTGACGGCGACAGAACAGCTCTACCAGGCCAAGCGGGATCTGGCGCGCACGCGCTATCAGTTCCTGCTGGCCGAACTGCAACTCAAACGTGCAGCAGGGATATTGTCGCCGCAGGATCTGTACGGAATTGCGCAGTGGTTTGTTCCCACTGCCCAGCTTGCGAACGCCGCCAATCCGATGCCGCTCATACACTGAATAGTGACAACCGTATCCCCCAGGTCACGCAGGGAGACGGTTTCTGGCAATGCGCCTGCCAGCGCGGCCCGCCTTTCGAGGCTAATGAGGCAGGCGCCCGTTGAGGCGGGCCCCATTGACAACCAGCAGGCGGAACTGATCGGCGACGATGTCGATCTGCTACTCTTGCGCTCATCCCTCATCTGATCGGGTGACATTCTGCGCCCGCCAGTCAGACACAAGCAGACACAAGCGGCCTCCTTGGCTTCTTTGAACCGATGCTTCTCCAATTAACTTTGAAGATTGTGCTTGCCCGCACAATCTTCCGTCGGTATCTGCACTAAATTAGGTGATGTCCTGGCACGGCAACTGAACAGTTCACAAGTCGGCTGCCACGCACTCACCGAACTAGATCTATGACATCCCCGTCAAACAGGAAGGCAAAGGCGGCCCGAAAGCGATACAGTCCCCGACGCTGGATCGTCGACTGGACCATTGAGCCGGCCTCCGAACCGAGCCATGTGAGCCTGTCCCTGTTCGTGGCTGACGAGTCGGACCATAGCGTCTGCTCATCGACAACCCGACACTACCTGATGCAGCAGGAGCGGATAGTGGACCTGATCCGCGAGCTCGCGGGCGCGCTGGAACACTCGCAAGCGAGCCAGGCGCTTGAAGAGCAGGCGCCGACGGCCGGCTCACAGGTGTCCGCGGAGCATGCCTCCAGGCCAGACGCTGCCGAGAAGGACGCACCGGAGCTGTCGAGCCACTTTTTCCTCGGTGCTTATGGTCTCGTCGGCAACTAACATCGCGCGACAGGCAATTTCGTTAAGCCATCGCTTCTCGCGCCAGGCAGGATCCGTTAGCTTCCGGCCTTCCCTCGTTCATTGGTAAGGCGTCACCGCATACCCTGCATCGCCTCGCACGCGCGACGCTGCGCGATGACGCTGACGAGGGGGACGCGTTGTTGGATGTCTTTCTGTCGGCGTATCGATCCTCAGCCGGTTCCTGGCTGCTGCTGCCTTGCACGCGGCGACAGTTTGTTGCCACCGGCGGCCTGAGTAGCGGCAAGGCAGCCCCGCTTCGGCGATGTGCCTGGCTAAAGGATTTGACGCACGAACAGGAATAGTCGCGACCTTTCGAAATGTGATAACGGTCACAATTCGTCCTTGCTGGATACGTTATCGTAGCTTTGCTTGTCAGGATACAAGCGGCCATAGCAGTATCCCTGCCAATTTGATCTCCAGCTTGGATTGGTGGAACCCTGTAGCACCGCCATCAATTTGTTCACATCAGATTGGTGGTGCTCCCTACTTCTCCCCCGTACTTTCCTGCCGCTTCCCCACTCTGCAGGCCTGCATCCCTCTCAGGATGGGGCATCTTCCCGCCTGGACTTCCTTCGTTTGATGACGTCATACGTTACGCACGCAACTTTTCTTACCTATTTGCAAATTTGTGAGCCACATCACACATTGCTTGCTTCGGGGCATGGAAAATCCGCCGTGCGTTGTCAGTGTGCGGTGGCCAAGGCTTATTGCCAATTGTAGGTAAGTCGCCCCGGCCACTGCATAGATCTGCCAACGCGTCACACGTGTGATTAGACAACTATTTAAGGAATGTTCAAATGGCCGCACTGTCCTTCGCTGAACAAGTACAACAAGCATATCTGGCCTACTATGGCCGCCCTGCTGACCCGGCAGGTCAGCAATTTTGGGTCAACCAGCTGACCGCTGCTAACGGCAACCTGAACACGATCATCAATGCATTTGGCAACTCGGCTGAGTCGACCGCTCTGTATGGCGGCTCGAGCACCGCAGCGCAAGTCAACGCGATCTATCAAACGCTGTTCGGTCGTTCTGCTGACGTGACCGGCCTGAACTTCTATGTGAACGGCATCGTCAACGGTACATTCACGCTGGCTTCGGTCGCTCTGAACATCTACAACGGCGCGACCGGTACGGATGCGACGGAACTGGCCGCGAAGCTGGGCTACGCTGACGCGTTCACCACGGCGCTGAGCCAGTCGGCTGCTGGTGAGATCGCTTACTCGGGCACCGCAGCATCGAACAACGCTCGTGCGGCAGTGGCGGCGGTTGTCGACACCACGACGGAAGCATCGGCAACGGCCGCTCTGCCGACGACGATCGCGAACATCGGTACGGGCACGGTCGGACAGACGGTCACGCTCACTACGGGTGTGGATAACGCCGTTGGCGCAGCGGCTGGAAACACCGTGTTCAACGCTTTCTCGGCGACCGCCACGCCCGGCACTACCGGTGACACGCTTACATCGGCTGACATCATCCAGGGCAACGGCACCGGTAACGTGCTGAACATTACCAACACGGGTACAACCCTTGACGCTACCGCAGGCGCCCAAATTTCGGGTATCCAAACGGTCAACATCCGCAACACGGGTATCTCGGGTACTAACGCCACGACTCTCGATGCATCGAAAATCGCTGGTGTAACGGCTGTCAACTCAACCAGCACTGGTGACGTCGTTGTTCAAAACCTGGCTGCGGGTGCGAGCGCTGGTATCGTCGGTAACGGTACGCTTGCCAACGGGACGTTGATTGCAACTTATGTTGCTGGCGCTACGGCCGCTACGTTGAATCTTTCGGGTGGCGTGAAGGAAGCGGGCACTGCCACCATTAACGGCGCCGGTATTACGTCGACGACGGTGAATTCGACCGGCGCAGCTAACAAGCTGGGCGGGTTGACGTTGGCAGCGACCGATACGGCGCTCACTATCAACGCCGCAACGAACCTGACCACTGGTGCAATTACCGATGCGGCTCTGAAAACGATTACCGTTACGGGTGCTGCGGCCCAGGTTGACATCTCCGGCGGTTTTGGCGCCGCAGTTACAAAGGTTGACGCTTCCGGCATGACTGCGGGCGGCGTTAAGGTCACCCTCGCCAACCCTACCACGTTCACTACGTTTGTCGGCGGCGCGAAAAACAACTTCGTGACGACCGGTGGCGTGCTGTCCGCCACGGGCGCATCTATCAACGCAGGCACGGGTACGGGCAACACGCTGGACGTTGCCAATACCGCTGACATCGCCACTGCAGCGCTCGCAAAGCTGTACACAGGCTTTAACACCTTGCAAGTCGAGAGCGGTGTTGCCCAGGACGCGAGCCTGCTGGCTGCGACCAATACCATCACGGCCGCTGTCGTGAATGATACGGTTGGTGCTGCTGCGGCTACGTCGTTGACCAACCTGGCCTCGGGCGTCGGCGTAACCATCGGGAACTCTGCAAACGCTACGGCCGGTGCAGGCAGCACGATTGACTATTCGGCCAATGGTTTGACGCTCGGCATCAAGGGTGCGACCACGGTCGGTCAAATCGACACGCTCAACGTGACGGTGAACGACAGCGTCTCGGCAGGTGCCGTTGCCGGTTCGTCCGTCGTGAAACTGGGTTCGCTGACGGTTGCAGGCGTCGAGAACGTTGCGTTCCACGTGGCCAATGCTGGCGACACTCTGAATATCACCGACTTGACCCACATGGGCTCGGCATCGAGCATCACGTTCGACGGCGTTGGTTCCGCTTCGATGGCGACGGGTGCAGTGACCCCGATCGCTAACTCCGTCATCGATGCTCACAGCCTGTCGGGCACGTTCACGCTGGATGCATCGCTCGCAACGACGAATGCCATCGCGGTCAAGGGTTCGGTTGGCGCGAACACCATCACGCTGCAGAACTCTACAGTTGCTGGTGACGTCATTGACCTGTCGGCCAACACGAAGGGTGGCAGCACTATTACCACCGGTGCGTTGACTACTGCGACCACGGGCAACGCCACCATCACGCTGGGAACTCACGCTGCCGCCGACACCATCAGCATTGCTGACGGTGCCTTCGTCGACGGCGGTACGGGCGCGTTCACCTTGGTGAACAACTTCGCGGTCGGCGCGACTGCTGCTACGTCTGACATCCTGAAGTTCTCGGCAGCGGGTGGCACCGGTACTGAAACGATTGCAACGGCCACCACGTTCACCGCAGCGCAAACCGGCGTGGCAAACCTGACGGCGACAACCTCGAGCGGTCTGATTACGTTCGCAGGCTCGGCACTTTCGACGGCGACGGTTGCGCAGCTCATCAGCGCAGCAGAGAAGGTTGTGGTCGGCGCTATCGACACGGTTGCAGCGTTCGTCAACGGTGGCAATACCTACGTGGTCGAATCGACGCACGGCGGCACGTTGGGTGCAGCTTCCACGCACGTTGTCGAACTGGTTGGCGTGAGTGCTTCGTCGATTGGCACGGCAGCAGGTGCTGGCGTTCTGCATATCGCCTAACCTGTATTCCCGAATGCACCGCTCGCGTAAGTGAGCGGTGTCGGTGAAAGCAGGATGAGCCCCGTCTCTCACAAGGAGGCGGGGTTTTTCGCTTTAATGAAAACGTCCTTTCCAAGTAACTCCATGTCCCTACCCGAATACATCACCCTCAACGGCACGAACTACACCACCGCGAAGCTGTCCGCCGAAGCCCACGCGCAGGTCCAGAACATCCAGGTCGTCGATGCCGAAATCGCGCGACTGCAGCAGCAACTCGCGATTGCGCAGACTGCCCGAAATGCCTACAGCGCAGCACTGGTAAGTGCCGTCAAGGCTCCGGCGGCCGAAACGCCGGCCCCCGTGAAGAAGGTCCGGAAGCCGCGCAAGCCCAAGGCTGAGTGATAGCACCGAAGCGGCTCGGCCGCCAAAGCCACCCAGGGCTGGGGTTGTGCAGGCGACAGGATAACCAAGCCAACTTTTCCGCCACCACACCTTCGGGTGTCTTGAAGTCTCGAGTTCACACATGGCACACAGAGAAAAACCCAGTGTCCGGGCGAAAGCATGATGCCGCGACCACTCATCCCAGTAGGGCGCTGGAAGATTCACGCCGAATCAACGAACGAGCAGGCCGCCATTCGCCTGATTGGCCGGGCGCTCTCGGACGCAACGAACATGGGACAGAGCATAGAGACGGTCCTTCTGACGCGTGACCAGGCTCAGGAACTGGTCTCCGAGCTGAATATGGCATTGCTGGAACTGGAACTGCAGCGGACTGCCGACCTGGCCCGAGCCGCCGAGGGCGCAGGTTAGTGGCCAGCCCGCGCTACAGTTATCATGAAGTCGACGGTGGCAACGAGCCGTGCTCGCAGCAGTGACACGTCGGAGTGACATCTATTCTGGATTCCTCCAGCGCGCGTCAGCGCCGCCGGATGGTTTGCCGCCACTTGACCCTCTGGAAACCCGCATCCTGGAGGTGGTAGCTCTCGCCCAGCAAAAAGGGGCGCACCTGTGCGTCAGTGAATTGATGGCAAGACGCGACCTCGCCTCTCCCGCCACGCTTCACGCCCGTCTGAGGTCGATGCGTAGAAAAGGCTGGATTCTGCTTGCTGACACGGAACATAGCCAGCGCAAGCGACTCGATCTCACCCCTGCTGCGCTTCGGCATCTGGACTGGCTGGGTACGTGTCTGCTGGCAGCCGCGAAGGACGTAGAGAACCCGTCACCAGTACCAGTGACGAATTCAGGAACACGCATGTCGCACGTCGGGAATCGGGCACCACAAGACGCCGGAATTCAGTCGAGCCTGCCCTCACCGGTCGTCGGCTGGCAGACCGGTTCGACGGGCGAAAGCGTCCAGTTGCGCCTATCCGTGGAATACGGTTGTTTTCTTAGCGTGGTGACCGGCAAATACGGCTTCCGGCTGCAACCGGAGCAGGCGCGTCAGCTAGTCCGCGACCTGAGTGCGGCGGTGCTCGCTTCGGACGTGAAACAGAAGGCTGAGGCTGACGACGCCAGGTGACCGCCAGGTTTGGGAAGAAGTCGGCGGTTCGATCTGTAGCACACGAAACTCCCCTCCTTCAAACATCAATCAACTACTGCGAAGGAACGGATTGCGCGCATCCGACGACAATCGGCCAGTTTGCGTCGCTCGGATGAGATGCTTGACTGTCCGCCTCAAACAGCGGACCTTCACCAGATGAAATCAGGAGTGCCATCGGCGTTTGACTACATTCACGTGTCGTTTCTCGGCCCATCAGGCATCCAAGAGTGCCGTATTTGGACAGGATGCTTCTCCGGATCTACGACGTGAACGGCAACGTGCTGTCCACGAGCGCGGCCGGCAAGGAAATCTCGCGGTTCAACCCCTATTCCACCGCCATGTCGGGCAACAACCTGCCGCTGCCCGGCGAGCTGAAGAAGCGCAAGCCGAACAAGGGCATGGAAAGCATCACCCTCACACCCGACGGCAAGTACCTCGTTGGCATCATGCAGTCGTCGCTGGACAAGAACGGCGCCGCCGCGATCGCCTCTGGCAAGGGTGCGATCTCGCGCGTCGTCAACGTCTCGCTTTCCGACCCGATCAACGACGTGCATGAGTACCTCTATTCGCTGCACACCAACGGCGCCGGCAACCCGGAGGGCCAAGCCGTGAGCGAGATCACCGCGCTGCCCGACGGCAACTTCATCGTCGACGAACGCGACGGCAACTTCGAAGGCACCAGCGACGGCGCGGCGAGCGGCAAGGCCAAGGCCGACAAGAACCTGTGGAAGCTCGACCTGAGCAAGGCCACCGATGTCAGCCCGAAATCGCCGCTGATCGGCACCACCATCGCCGGCGGCGCGGTCACCTACGACTCGACCATCGGCCTCAAGGTGGGCGGCAAGACCATCGAGGACCTCGCCGGCACGGTTGACGCCCCCGCCGCCGTGCAAGCGCTCAGCACCGCTGGCATCACCGTCGGCACCGAGGGAAGGTTCCTCAATTACGCCGCGCTCTTCACCGCCATTGATCCGAAGGGCATGTACTTCGGCCACGACAAGGTCGAAGGCATGGCGGTCGATCCGGCCGACCCGACCAAGATTTACATCTCGAACGACTCGGACTTTGGCATCACCGACGAGCCGAGCACAGTACCGATGGCCACGGCCTCGAACCCCTTCCCGCCCAGCGAGAAGTTCCTGCCGGACGGCAAGACCCAGGACTTCGGCGAGATCGTCATGACGCAAGTGCCCGCCCAGTTCAAGCAGTAGGCAAGGCAAGCATCGAGAGGAAAGGCGCCGGGGTGCACCCCCCAGGCGCCTTTTTTTCAAGTAGAGTAGCGTTCGCGTCCCGGCATGCCACCGTCCGGCGTAGCGCCCTGACGCCTTCGGCCCGGATTCCTCAATCCGGGCCTGCGCGCTTCGTTTAACGAATCGGTTAAAAGGATAGACATCGCGTCGGCTCGGATCCGACATGATCGCCGCGGGCATTGGGACGTTGAGCGAGCTTCAATGGCGGATGACTCACGGAAAACAGACCACCCAAGGGCTTGACTTCCAATGCCCCATAATCCGCCAGCCAGGTGCCACGCGGTGAATGCGCCGGGATTCTGGCCGACGACCCGAAACACGGGCGATAACGCGCTTGATCGCACCGAATCTCGCGTCGAATTCGGGTGGAAGCGCTCATCGAATTCACCTGGCCACGCTCACACGGTCAACTCGGCGCTGCGAACGTTGTTTTGAACACCATCTCTAGTTCAAGAGGCCACTGATGTCGCAACCAACCTGTTCAAGCTCAGACGGCTATATCAGCGAGCAATTCTTCACGCTGCATTTCGATGTGACGCTCGACGCCGGGAATCCACCACCGACGAGCGCGTTCGACGTGCAAATCAACGGCACCGGCACCACCGTGACCGGCGTGACAGTGGACAGCGCCGCGAAAACCGTGATCATCGCTTTTAGCGCCTCAGTGCTCACCGCCGGCGACATCATCGAGTTTTCCTATACGGACCCCACCGCCGGCAATGACGCCAACGCCATCCAGGGAACGGACGGCACCGATGCGGCTACCTTCAGCTCCAGCACCATCGTGTCGGGCGGCCGGCCGGGCCCATCCGCGCCGCCGACCCCGACCGTCGCCAGCGGCAGCGACAGCGGCGCGTTGGGCGACGGGTTCACCAGCGACAGCACGCCGACCCTGATCGGCACCGCCGCCGCCAACGCCACTATCAAGCTGTACGATACCAACGGCACCACGCTGCTGGGCACCGCCACCGCCGACGGCGCCGGCCACTGGAGCATCACCAGCAGCACGCTATCCGACGGCAGCCACGCGCTGAAGGTGACGCAGACCGATGGCGGCAACAGCACCTCGCCGCTGAGCACCAGCCTGGCGCTGACCATCGACACCTCCGCTGCCGCGCCGACCTCGCTGGCCATGGCCAGCGGCAGCGACAGCGGCACGCTGGGCGACGGCATCACCAACGTCGGCACGCCGGTCATCACCGGCCATGCCGAGGCCAACGCCCCCGTGCGCCTGTATGACACCAACGGCACCACGGTGCTGGGCAGCGCCACCGCCGACGGCTCCGGCAACTGGAGCATCACCAGCAGCGCGCTGGCCACAGGCGTACATACGCTGACGGCCCAGCAGACCGACGTCGCCGGCAACGTCTCGCCCGCCTCCAGCGGCTTTACCTACACGCTCGACACGGTCGGCCCGACCGGCATGGGGCTGAGCGCCACCACGGTGCAGATGTCCGGCGCCGCCAACGGCGCCACCGTGGCCACGCTGTCGGCCACCGACGCCACCGCGATCCAATACGGCTTCGCCGTCGGCAACGGCACCATCGACGCCGATAACGGCAAGTTCAGTATTTCCGGCACTTCCCTGATCGCGGCGCAGAACCTGGCCGCCGGCACCTACCATATCTACGTGAAAGCGACCGACGCGGCCGGCAACGACGCGTTCCAGATCTTCTCCATCGACGTTGTGGACGCACCCGGCATCACCTCCATCGAGCGCGCCGCCAGCGCGTCCGCTACCGTGCCTACCGCCGCATCCTCGGTCAACTACACGGTCACCTTCAGCCAGGCCGTTACCGGTGTCGATGCGAGCGACTTCGCCCTGACCACGACCGGCAACGCCGGCGGCACTATCGCGTCGGTCAGCGGCAGCGGCGACAGCTACACCGTCACCGTCGCCGGCATCAGCGGCGACGGCACGCTACGGCTGGACCTGAACGGCAGCGGCACCGGCATCCAGAGCGGCTCCGGCGTCGGCCTCATTGGCGGCGCCTTCACGTCGGGCCAGACCTTTACGCTTGACCACACGGCGCCGTCGACGCCGGCTGCTGCGGCGATGACCGCCGGTACCGACAGCGGCAGTTCCAGCAGCGATGCCATTACCAGCAACACCACGCCGGTGTTCATCGGCACCAGCGAGGCCAACGCCACCGTCAAGCTGTACGACACCGACGGCACGACCGTGCTGGGCACGGCCACCGCCGACGGCTCGGGCAACTGGAACATTACCAGTAGCACGCTGTCAGCCGGTAGCCATACGCTGACCGTCAAGCAGACCGACGCCGCCGGCAACGTCTCGGCCGCCAGCAACGGGTTGGCGGTGGTGATCGACACCAGCGCCGCCGCGCCGGTCGCGCCCACGCTGGCCAGCGACAGCGGCAAGCTGGGCGATGGCGTCACCAACGCGGTCACGCCGACCATCACCGGCACCGCCGAGGCCAACGCCAGCGTCACCTTGTACGACACCGATGGCACCACTGTGCTGGGCACGGCCACGGCCGACAGTTCCGGCGCCTGGAGCATCGTGTCCAGCACGCTTGACGCCGGCAGCCATACGCTGACCGTCATGCAGACCGACCTGGCCGGCAATGTCTCCGCCGCCAGCACAGGCCTGGCACTGACCATCGACACGTCGGCGCCGGTGCTGGCCGCCTCGCGCGATAGCGGTGCGCTCGGCGACAACATCACCAACTTCAACACGCCCATCCTCACCGGCACCGCCGAAGCCGGCGCCACTGTGACGCTGTACGATACCAACGGAACCACGGTGCTGGGAACGGCGACCGCCAATGGCTCCGGCAACTGGAGCATCACCAGTTCGTCGCTGGGGGTCGGCGTGCATACGCTGACTGCCGATCAGACCGACCTGGCAGGTAACGTATCGGCGGCCAGTGCCGCCCTGGCGCTGACCATCGAGGCGCCCCCAGCGCCGCCGGCCAACATCGTCGATGGCGTCGTCGTCACCATCACGCCGGTTACTTTGCCCGGCGGCAGCAGCAGCACTGAGGTGGAGATCCCCATTGTCACCGGTAGCCGAGTTGACTCGAGCGGCAATCCCGGCGTTGCAGATATTCCGTTGGTCACCGCCGGCAGCAGCAACCTGCTGCTGGCACAACTCGCGCCGGGTTATGGTTTGACGGCGAGCGGTGGCCCGAGCCATCCGGCCGGCAATTCGCTCGAGCAGTTGATCGAGGACATCCAGGCTTCGACGCCGGGCCAGGCCGCCAGCGACCAGGCGCACCTGACCGGCAACGCGCAGTCATTCCAGAGCCACTTGCCCGGCACCGTGCCCTTGCTAATTGAGACCATCGTGCCGGTCAGTACCGCCATCGCGCCCATCGGCACGCTGACCTTGACCGGTACCAGCACTGAAGGACAGCACATGGCGCTGGTGATCGATACGCAAAATCTGGCCGCAGGCAGCACGCTCGAACTGAAAGCAATCGACTTCGCCGCCATCGTCGGCACGGCCAACATAATCGGCAGCACCGCGGGGCAAATCCTGACCGGCGACAGCGCCCCCCAGCATTTCACGGTGTCCTCCGGCGCCGGCAGTTCGGTGTTCGCGGGAGGCGGCAACGATGTTCTGCAGTTCGTGTCGCCGGCTGCGTCGGCCACCCATGCCGCCGCGCCCGGTGCGGCCAGCACCACCATGCTGGATGGCGGTGCCGGCGTCGACACCGCCGTCTTTAACGGCGCCCGGTCCGACTACACGGTGCAAGCGCACGACGGCTATATCATCGTCAGCGACAACGCACAGCCCCAGCAGCAGGTGGTGGTCATCAATGTAGAAAACCTGCAGTTTGCCGACGTCACTGTGGCGGTCGACAACCGCGCGGCGCTGACTTCGATCGCAGGCCTGTATCAGGACGTGCTGGGACGCCAGGCGGACTTGCAGGGTTTTAACTTCTGGGGGCAACAGCAGCAAAACGGCGTGACCCTGGGCCAGGTCGCGCTCGACATGATCAGTTCGGCCGAATCGCAGGCTGCGCACCCGATGGTGTTCAACGGCAATCCCGCGCACGACATCCAACTGTTGTATCAAGGCATTTTCGGCCGCGCCGGCGATCCGGCAGGGGTCACTTTCTGGATCAACCAGATGCACCAAGGATTGACGCTGGCACAGGTTGCCGACGATTTTGTGCATGCGCCAGAAATGAACGCCCACAACATCGCGCCGCAAAACTGGGATTTCGTGACCTAGAACATGCATCCGACATGGCAAACGGCGTCGGTAAGCCGTGCCTGGCATGCGGGGTTAGACGCGCACGGTGGAGAGGTGGCGCCGGAAATTCGGACAATTCGATAAGTGAAAAAGCTGGGGCCTGAGTCGGCCATAATGGCCGACAAAGAGGAACCCAGAAATGACGAAACGGAATCGACGTGTGCACTCCCCGGCGTTCAAGTCAAAGGTAGCGCTGGCGGCGCTGAAGGGCGACAGGACGCTGGCGGAGTTGGCACAATAGTTCAACGTACATCCGAACCAGATCACCGACTGGAAGAAGCAATCGCAGGAACGCGTTGCCGAAGTGTTCGAGACGGGCAAGACGTCAGCCGAGCCTCCGGTCGATGTGACGGTGCTGCATGCGAAGATCGGGCAGTTGGCACTGGAGAACGATTTTTTGGAAGGCGCGCTCAGCAAGGCGGGATTGCTGAGCGTAAAGCGATGATTGATCGTGAGCTGCTCAAACATGAAGGAGCTCCGGGTCGAGCGCAAACATGTCGGTACGCAGATGAAGCGCATGGGCATCGAGGCGCTGTACTGCAAGCCGAACACAAGCCGCCGTCATGCGAAGCACAAGATCTGGCCTTATCTGTTGCGGGGCCTGACGATCAATCGGGCAAACGAGGTCTGGGCACTCGATACGAGCTACA